>NZ_JZRI01000125.1:0-24507 GCF_000952175.1 Pseudomonas sp. ES3-33
ATTATATATTCCTTTTAATGTTGTTCCGCTCGGTGCACTTTGGGGGCCTGCACATGTGTGCCAGCCAACAAGACTCAGACAGGAAGCCTTAACATGACCATCAAAGCGATCAACGTGCGGAACCAGTTCAAGGGTGTCATCAAGGAAATCGTCCAGGGCGAAGTGGTCTCCGAGATTGATGTGCAGACAGCTTCCGGGATTGTCACTTCGGTCATTACCACCCGCTCGGTGCGGGACCTGGAGTTGCGGGTGGGCAGTGAGGTGATTGCGTTTGTTAAATCGACTGAGGTTTCGATCGCCAAGCTTTGATGCGGGTTCCCACGGCCCGAATATCTACCCCTCTGTTGGAGGTGAAATTTTGGGAGCAGAGCTTGCTCGCGATGGCGGTGTGCCTGCCGACATCACTGTTGAATAGGGGTCTGTCATCGCGAGCAAGCTTTGCTACCACAAGGTGCTGGCAATCAGCCAATCGACCAATCACTGATCCTTCTCGCAGTTCACCATCCACGCCACTCCAAACCGATCCTGCAACATGCCAAACCGTGCCGCCCAGAACGTCGGTTCCAGCGGCATTTGCACGCTGCCATCTTCGGCCAATGCACTGAACACCCGCTCGGCCTCGGCAATGCTGTCGACGTTCAGCGATATCGAACAGCCCGCCATGTCATCCGTGGGTCGATCCGGGGTGGTGTCCGAGCCCATGATGGCCTGGTCACCTATCGACAGGCGGGTGTGAATGATCAGGTTGTGCAGGTCGGCGGGGACGTGTTCGCGGGCGGGGCTTTCACCGAAGGTCATCATGACGTCGATGCTGCCTTTTAACGCCTGGGCGTAGAACGTGAAGGCGGCTTTGCAGTCGCCGTTGAAAATGAGATAGGGATTGATTTTCATGATTCAGCTCCCGGTCATTGAAGATGATTGACCCGGGTAGCAAAGCGCTAAATCGCGGCGATTGCCGAGGTTTTTTTAGATGTTTTATCTATGGATAGAGCCAGGCTTATCGCCTCACTCGAGCGACGCGGTGCCAGCAGCCTTTCGATGGCGCCGCTGACCATGTTCTCCAGTAGCTCGTCGCGCTCGGTTTCGTCCAGCGGGTGGTGAGTCAACCAGGTGGGGGCGCTGTTGAGCAGCGAGGCGATGGCATGCCCGGCGGCGAGCATGCCCTGTTCGCTGAAGCGCGAGCGCACCCCAAGCATTTTCAGCAGTTTGCGCTCGTACTGCTCGCGCAGCTGCTGCACTCGCACTTGCTGCTCATCGTTAAGGCAACCGCTGTCGCGCTCTACCAGGCGAAAATGCCAAGGCATGTCCTCATGCAGATTCAGGTGGGCGCGGATCAGGCTGTTGAGGCGCTCGCGCTTGGCCGGAGCCTTCTGTTCGACGCGGCCCAGGGTGGCCAGCAGCTCTTCGTAGAACTCCTCAATCAGATCGAGGAGCAAGTGCTGCTTGCTCGGATAGTGGTGGTACAGCGAGCCCGGGGCGAGCCCCAGGCAGGTGGCGAGTTCACGCATGCCGACCTGGCCGAAACCCTTGCTGGCAAACAGCTCCAGCACCTTGTCCCGGTATTCGGCAAAACGTGAACAGCGCTCAGGCATAGGCATGGAAGCCACGCCCCGTTTTACGTCCCAGGTAGCCGGCGGCGACCATTTCCTTTAGCAGTGGAGCAGGGCGGTATTTGCTGTCGTTAAATCCATCGTAGAAGGCTTCGAGAATTGCCAGCACCGTGTCCAGGCCGATCAGGTCTGCCAATGCCAGAGGGCCGATCGGTTGGTTGCAGCCCAGGCGCATGCCGGCGTCGATGTCCTCGACGCTGGCCAGGCCCTCCTGGAACACCAGGATCGCTTCGTTGATCATGGGCACCAGGATCCGGTTCACCACAAAACCCGGGCGGTTGCCGGCAGTGATCGCGGTCTTGCCCAGGGTAGTCGCCATCTCGAGCGCGAGAGCGTGGGTCGCGTCGCTGGTTTGCAGGCCGCGGATCACCTCGATCAAGCCCATCACTGGCACCGGGTTGAAGAAGTGCAGGCCGATGAAACGTTCAGGCTTACTGACACTGGCGGCCAGTTGAGTGATGGACAGCGACGACGTGTTGGAAGCGATCACGCATTCGCTGCCCACTTGTGCGGCGATCTGTTGCAGCACCCGCAGTTTCAGTTCGAGATTTTCGGTCGCCGCCTCGATCACCAGCTGCACGGCCTGCAGGCTGCTGTAGTCAGTGCTGGTGCGGATCCGGGCAAGGGTCGCGAGCTTTTGTGCTTCGCTCAGCGTTTCCTTGGCCACTTGTCGATCGAGGTTCTTGCCCACCGTCGCCAGCGCTTTTTGCAGCGCGCTCTCGCTGATGTCGAGCAAGATCACATCGAAACCGGCCTGGGCACACACCTGGGCGATGCCATTGCCCATGGTGCCCGCGCCGATTACGCCAATATTTTGCAGATCCATGTTCCAGTCCTTGCGCTCAAAACCGTGCGATACCTTGGCCGTCGAGGCGGCCAAAAGCGTACTATTGGCGCCGAGTCTAGAGCGGGCAGGGCAGTTGTCCTATGCCGCAACTGTTCAACGCAACTGGTGTTTTTTGCCATTCGAATACTGGGGAGTGAAGCGTTCACATGCGGGAAAAGGATTCGGTCGCCGCCTACTTTGTGCAAGCCATGGTCCAGGAGCTGGGCGCCGATCCGTTGCGTCGCGAAGCGCTGCTGCTACAGGCCGGCATCGACCCGGTGCTGGTGCAGCAGCCCACAGCGCGAGTGCCTGCCAGCGCGTTTGCCGCGCTATGGCTGATCCTGATCCGCGAGCTCGATGATGAGTTTTTCCTGCTCGACTCCCATGGCATGCCGCCGGGTGCGTTCGCCCTGATCTGTCGGGCATTGATCCAGGAACCCGACCTGCACAAGGCGATGCGCCAGTGCCTGGCCAACTTCGGCCTGTTCCTGCGCGACTTTCGCGGCACGCTGATCGTACGTGGCAAGCGTGCGGTCATTAGCCTGGAGTCCCAGGCGAAGAACCCTGAAGTCAGTCGATTTGGCGAGGAGACCTTCCTGGTGCTGATGATCAGCCTGTTGTGCTGGCTCGGTGGCCGGCGCATTCCGATCGACCGTGCCGACTTTCGCCATGCCCGGGTAGCCCTCAGCGATGACCGACTGCTCTGGGGTCCCAACCTGACACTGGGGGCCGAGCGCACCGAGATCGAGTTCGCCAGCCATTACTTGCGCCTGCCTGTGGTCCAGGACCTGGCCTCACTGAAGGTATTCCTGCGCACGGCGCCGCAGTGGCTGGTGATCCGCTTCCGCAATCAGCATGGCCTGGCCTCGCAAGTGCACCAGCGCCTGCGCAACAGCCCATACAGCGACTGGCCGACCTTGCAGGCTTTTGCCCTTGAACAGCACCTGAGCCCCAGCACCTTTCGCCGCAAGCTGGAGCGCGAAGGCTGTTCGTACCAGGAAATCAAGGACGAAGTACGGCGGGGCGTGGCGTTCGAGCAGTTGCGCGAAAGCCGTGCAAGCATCGGCGACATCGCCGAACGCCTGGGTTTCCAGGAGCCGAGCGCGTTTCATCGGGCGTTCAAGAAGTGGACCGGGGAGAGCCCGGGCAAGTACCGGGCGCGTTTCCAGGGGGCATTGGCGAAAGATCTGACGGACGCTTCTGATTAAGCTCGGCTCCGATGTTTTCCTGCGTTTCGGCCTGTACAGTCGTTGTACCTGCCCCCATGGAACTGGAGCCTGTCGACGTGACCGATATCGAAAACATTCCCCCGCGTACTGCAACCCCCGATCGTTTCAAACAGTTGAGCCAGTGCCTGCTGTGGCTCAACGAGCGCGCCTGGCCGCTGACCGTGGGCATTCTGCTGATGGCCGGGGTCTACCTGTACCAATACATCCAGGAAGAAAAGATCCCGCTGAGCATCACCTCGTCGGCGGTCATCACGGCGTTGCCGGTGATGTCGGCGATTCTGATCTTCATCATTTCGATTCTGGTGGCGTTTGTTTTGCTGCCGATCTTCGTGCTGTTTCACCGATTCAATGATTCGCAGCGGCGCCTGAGTGACGAGCTCACCCTCGGCCCGGCCACCGCGCAACAGCGCAAGCGCCACAAGCGCATGCTGGGACGTTGGGCGGCCAGCCTGGTGGTACTCGGGACGTTCTGCGCGTTGCTGAGCGTGATCGGTTCCCAGGTGTCTGCCACCTGGTACTGGACCCTGCTGGCGGTCGTGGGCACGGTGCTGACCATCGCCGCCTACTACTGGTTGATGACATTGGGTGTCGACGGCCCCATGTCGATGGACTTCCGATTCGCCTGCCTGATGTCGGCCTTCGTGCAGATGGGCGTGATTCTTAATGTCACCATCGTGGCGATCGACATCGCCGGCCGCTATGTAAGCAATCTGTGGTGGATGGTGCCGCTGATGCTGGTGGAGTTGCTGGTGCTGTGGATCATCCAGCTGCTGGGCGCCCTGTTCGTGGTGAAGATGCGCAGCCACGACAATCCGCTTGCCATGGTGGCGTGCGCGGTGGTGGTGCTGGTCATGGTGCTGGGGTTTTACCCTGCCTCGGGCGCCAGGCTCGGCGGCTTCGCCTTCCAGGTGTCCGCCTCCGGCGCACGCAATTGCACGGTGCTGAATTTCGGCGCCGAGAGCAAAGGCTTCGAGTCGATCACTGATCCCGACAGGCCCGGTTTCAGTCGCCCGCTGCGGGTCATTGCCGAAGCGGACGGCACGTACTTCGTGCGGTTGTGGAAGTCCGATACCAAGGCGGTGCAGTTTGTCCCGCGGGCGGGTCTGGTGGGCGTGGACGTCTGTCCGCGTGAAAATGTAAAAACTGCGGCTGTTGCAGTGACCGCCCCGACCCCTGGCTGAAGTAACATGGCGCACTCACGCCATCACTACGCCGGGTCCAGCACCGCATGCCAGTTGCCCTGAATCGCGTCACCTCCTTGCTCGACCAGGCCCGACGCGCCTTGCTTCTGGTCTGGGGCACCTCCCGCGCACTGTTTATCGGCCTGGTGATCGCCACCCTGATCGCCGGCATACTGCCGGCGCTTGCCGCCTGGCTGGGCCAGCGCATTGTCGATGCGGTGGTCTTCGCCATGCAGTTGCATGCCCAGCAGGGCAGTGCACCCTTGTGGCCAGTGGTGCGTTACGTGTTGTTCGAGGCGGGTGTGCTCGCCCTGTTGTCCGCGACCCAGCGGGCGCTGTCGGTCCAGCAGTCGCTGTTGCGGGTGCAGTTGGGGCAGAAGGTCAACACGATGATCCTGGAGAAAGCCCAGACCCTGTCCCTGGTGCAATTCGAAAACTCCGAGTTCTACGACAAGCTGGTGCGCGTGCGACGCGAGGCGTCCACCCGGCCGCTGGCGCTGGTGATGAAGTCGCTGGGGCTGATCCAGAATCTGATCATGCTGATCAGCTTCGGCGTGCTGCTGGTGCATTTCTCGCCGTGGGCCCTGGCGCTGCTGGTGGTGGGGGCGTTGCCGGTGTTTTTTGCCGAGGCGCATTTTTCCGGGGATGCTTTCCGGTTATTCACCCGTCGCGCGCCGGAAAGTCGCCAGCAGAATTACATTGAGACCCTGCTGTCCCACGAGGCTTACATCAAGGAGGTCAAGCTGTTCGGCTTCGCGCCCCTGTTGTTGCAGCGCTATCGCGACACGTTCGCCCGTCTTTACGCCGAGGATCGGCGCTTGACTCTGCGCCGGGATGGCTGGGGTTTTGTCCTTGGATTGTTGGGTACCGCGGCGTTTTACCTGGCCTACGCCTGGGTGGTGGTCGACACCGTTCACGGCAGCATCACCCTGGGCCAGATGACCATGTACCTGGTGTTGTTCAAGCAGGGGCAGTCGGCGGTGAGCAGCAGCCTCAGCGCCATCAGTGGCCTTTACGAGGACGGCCTGTACCTGTCGAGCCTTTACGAATACCTGGGCGAACCGGTGGTGGCCGACAGTGGTCATTTGACCGAGGGCGAGGCGCCTGGCGATGGCTTGCGCTTCGAGAATGTCGGTTTTCGCTATCCCGGGGCGAGTCGCGCGGCCCTGGAAGGCATCGACCTGCACCTGGTGCCGGGCCACAGCGTCGCGCTGGTAGGGGAAAACGGTTCAGGCAAGACCACGCTGATCAAGCTGCTGACCCGTCTGTATCGCCCGGACCAGGGGCGCATCCTGCTTGACGGCAGCGATCTGCAAGCGTGGGAAGAACAGGCACTGCGACGGCGCATCGGGGTCATTTTCCAGGACTACATCCGCTACCAGTTCACCGTGGGGGAAAACATCGGGGTGGGCGATACCCGGGCCTTCAACGATGAACCGCGTTGGCAGGCAGCCGCCACTGAAGGCATGGCCGCGCCGTTCATCGAACAGCTGGACCGCGGTTATGCGACGCAACTGGGGCGCTGGTTTGCCGGGGGGCAGGAACTGTCCGGCGGGCAGTGGCAGAAAATCGCCTTGTCCCGCGCCTACATGCGCCGCGACGCCGATATCCTGATCCTCGACGAGCCGACCTCGGCACTCGACCCTGCGGCGGAAGCCGCGGTGTTCCAGCACTTCAGCGAACACACCGAAGGGCGCATGACCCTGCTGATTTCCCACCGGTTTTCAAGCGTGCGCAATGCCGACCACATCATCGTGCTCGAACAGGGGCGGATACTCGAACGCGGCGATCACACCAGCCTGGTGGCGGCCGAAGGACGCTATGCACAGCTCTTCCAGCTGCAGGCCCAGGGTTACCGCTGAGCCTCAGGAATCGTGTGCAGCCCGGCCGACGGCAGGGCCGGCCACCTGCGCTGGAGTGGTTTTCATCAGGCTTTCCAGCGCCTGGCGGTACTGCGCACCGCCCAGGCTCATGCTGTTGTTATGCGTGCCACCGGGGATCAGCAGCAGGCGCTTGGGTTCATTGGCGGCGTTGAACAGCTGCTGGCTGAAGCGCGACGGCATGAAAGGGTCGGCCAGGCCGTGAACCACCAGCAACGGCATGTCGATGTCGACGATCTTGTCGATTGAATCGAATTTCTGCGACAGCAGCCAGCGCACCGGCAACCACTTCACCGGCAAATTGTTATCGGCCACCTGGGCGACCGCATCCCCCAGTGACGTGAAGGTGGACTCGATCACCAGGCCACGCACGGGCACCGGGGCGCGGTTCTTTTTTGCCTGGGCAGCCAGGTCGGCAGCCAGGTCAACGGCCACCGCACCACCCAGGGAATGCCCGTAGATCAGGCGTTTGCTGGCGTCGGGCTGCATCGCCGCAAACCGCTCCCAGGCCGCACGTGCATCTTCGTAGACACTGGCTTCAGAAGGCAGGTCGCCCTTGCTCTGGCCAAAGCCGCGGTAGTCGATGGCCAGCACCGAATAGCCCATGGCGCGCAATTGCTCGATGCGAAACGCCTGGCCGGTCAGGTTCCAGCGCACACCGTGCAGGTAAAGGATTGACGGCGCATCGCGGCGCGCCGCCGGCCACCACCAGGCATGCAGGGATTGCCCGGCCTTGAAACCGGAGGGCTTGATGTCAAACTCCTGAACGTCCTTGGGCAGGCCCCGGTACCAACCGGCGGTCCCCGGTTCGATGCGAAACAGCAACTCGCGCTCCTTGTGCTGGAGCACCCCGCAACCCACCGGCAAGCCGACAATCAGCACAGCCATGCACATCAGCGAGAGCCAACGGCGGCGCAGCAGGGGGAGGAGGGAAGAGCGCATAACGGTCGTTTACCATCAAAAAAACTGAAGTTCGGGTTTTAACAGATGCGTGGCGCAGGCGGGAAAAATATCGACAGCCGTCAACTGCCCACACATCCCTGCAGGAGCGAACTTGCTGCTGCAGGGGAACGTGGATTGATGCGCTATTGGAATATCAAGCCACCTGCAACACGATCTTGCCAATGTGATCACCAGCCTCCATCCGTGCATGCGCCTGGGATGCGTCGGCCAGTGCGAAGACCTTGTCGATCATCGGCACGCACCGCCCGGCGGACAATACCGGCCAGACGTACTCGCGCAACTGTTCGGCAATCGAGGCCTTTTCCTCGCCGGTGCGCGAACGCATCAGCGAGCCGGTGATGGTTGCGCGCTTGCCGAGGATCGCCATCAGGTCGACTTCGTTGGCTTTGGCGCCTCCCAGGAAACCCAGCATCACCAGGCGACCGTCCATGCCCAGTGCCGCGATGTTCTGGTTCAGGTACGAGCCGCCCATGATATCGAGAATCACATTCACGCCTTTGCCGGCAGTCTTGTCCTGAATGACCTGGACGAAGTCCTGGTCACGATAGTTGATCGCCTCGGCGCCCAGCTGGCGTATCGCCGCGCATTTGTCCTCGCTACCCGCCGTGGCGAACGCCTTGACCCCGAACTCGCGACACAGCATGAGGGCGGTGGTACCGATCCCGCTGGTGCCGCCATGAATTAGCGCACGCTGGCCCTTGCTGGCGCCGCCGATGTCGAACAGGTTGGCCCACACCGTGAAAAACGTTTCCGGAACGGCGGCCGCGTGAATCCAGTCCATGCCGTCGGGAATAGGCAGGGTCTGGCTGGCCGGCGCCACACAATATTGGGCATAGCCGCCGCCATTGGTCAGGGCGCAGACCCTGTCACCGACGATGAACTCGTTGACCCCTGCGCCGATCGCGACCACTTCTCCCGCCACTTCCAGGCCGGGAATCGGACTCATGCCAGGCTTCATCGGGTACTTGCCCGTGCGTTGAATGACATCGGGACGGTTGACCCCGGCGGCGTGAACACGGATCAGCACTTCGCCGACGGCCGCCACAGGCAGCGCTTCCTGACGCGGCTGCAACACTTCGGGGCCGCCAGGCTGGGTGATTTCAATGAGGGTCATGGTCTGTGGCAGGGGCATGGCAGTGGCCTGTTTTTAAGGATGTAATGGATAAGACCATTTTTTTCACGGTTTTACTGTAGGAGCTGTCGAGAGAAACGAGGCTGCGATCTTTTAACCCTATTGCCGTCACGGCATCTCCGGCAACTCCTGCGCCCGCAAATCAAACACCAGCACCTCAGCATCTACACCATTGCTCAACATCAACACCTGCTCATTACGCACCCGCACCCCATCGCCTTCCTGCAACCGCAGGCCATTAAGCTCGACACTGCCGCTCGCCACATGCACATAGGCATAGCGGTTGGCTGCAAGCTCCAGGGTGGCGCTTTCCTCGCCGTCGATCAGTGCCGCGTACACCCGCGCATCCTGGTGCACCTTCAGCGAGCCGTTGCTACCGTCCGGCGAAATGATCAGCTGCAGGCGCCCGCGTTTTTTCTGGGTACTGAAGTGCTCCTGTTGGTAGCGTGGTTTGGCCCCGGCGACATCGGGCACGATCCAGATTTGCAGAAAGTGCACCGGGCGGGTACTTGAGTGGTTGTACTCACTGTGTGCAACACCACTGCCCGCGCTCATCAATTGCACGTCCCCGGGACGAATCACCGAGCCGGTGCCCAGAGTGTCCTTGTGCTCCAGTGCGCCTTCGAGCACATAGGAGAAAATCTCCATGTCGCGGTGCGGGTGCTGGCCGAAACCTTTCCCGGCCGCCACGCGGTCATCGTTGATCACCAGCAGGTCGGAAAATCCCTGCTCTTTCGGGTTGCGGTAGCTGGCAAACGAAAAGGTATGGAACGACTTCAACCAACCGTGATTGGCCATGCCGCGATCAGTGGCTTTGCGAAGGGTCAGCATGATGAATTCTCCTGGAGGGACGGTGATTCGTCCGAGTGAGGAGAAGGTTAATGGTTACTGCTCGATGCAATAAGTAGGTGAAAATTGAAATACTGTCGCTTCCAGGTTGACAGTAATGTGCAGATGATCACCTTTTCCCGCCCGACATCCAGGCTGAACCTGGTCATAATGCCTACCATCCTAGACCCAACTCTGTGGGAGCAAAGCTTGCTCGCGATAGCGGTGTCCGGCCAGTGCATTCGACAATCACACTCCGCTATCGCGAGCAAGCTTCGCTCCTACAGGGGAAGGTGTGTCTTTCCATGACTCCAGTGATATTGATCCCATGAAAACCGTGGCAATGGTGCTGTTCCCCGATTTCCTCCTGCTCGACATGGCCGGCCCCATGGAGGTGTTTTCCATCGCCAATCGTTATCTGGCAGCCGAGCACGCCTACGTACTCACTACCATCGGTACCGAACCCGGCCCGCTGCGTGCGTCCAACGGCGTCAGCCTCAGCGCCGATCTGCACATCGACCAGGCCTTTGACAACTATGACCTGCTGCTGGTCCCCGGCGGCCCCGGCGCCTACAACGAAAGGCACCCCTCGTTACTCGCCTGGCTGCCGGCCGCGACAGCCCGGGCCGGCCAGTACGGCTCGATCTGTACAGGTGCCTTCGTGCTTGGCCATGCGGGCCTGCTCGACGGCTATCGGGTGACCACCCACTGGCACTACACCGAGCGTCTGATCAAGGGCTTCCCCAAGGCGACGGTCGAGACCGATCAGATCTACGTGCAGGACCGCAATCTCATCACCTCCGGTGGCGTGACGGCCGGTATCGACCTGGCGCTGTCGGTGGTTGCCGCCGACCACGGCAAGAAAGTCGCCCAGGACGTGGCCAAGGTGTTGCTGGTGGTCATGAAGCGCCAGGGTGGGCAGGCACAATTCAGTCCTTTGATGGCCGCCGTGGCGCCGCAGGAAACGGCCATCACCCGGGTGCAGAACCATGTGCTGGAACACCTCGACCAGCCTTTCAGCATTGATGGCATGGCCAGCCTGGCGGCCATGAGCCCGCGGCATTTCGCCAGGGTGTTCGCCCGGGAAGTGGGCATGACGCCCATGGAATTCCTTCAGCGTGCGCGCATCGATCACGCGAGAAACCTGTTGGAAACCAGTGACTTGCCACTCAAGACCATCGCCTTCAAAAGTGGTTTCGGCAGCGTGCGGCACATGCGGTTTCTGTTCAGTGAAAAGCTCGGCCTGACCCCCACTCAGTACCGCGAGCAGTTCAGCTGAGGCTGATTGTCCGTCCCGCGCACCCGGATGGCCGTGACACTCCCATCGCCGCAGTTGTGCTGTCACCAATGCCTGCCAAGATAGATGAGAACTAATTGCACTGGAGATGCGGGAATCCGCAGGGTCGGGTTTCAGCATGTAAACGGCATGAACAGTCTCAGAGATTTGCACAGCGATACGGTGCTGCACTTCGGGCCCTATGCCTTCTACCTGCAACAACGCCTGATCCTGGACGGCGAGGTGGCGCTGCGCATGGGCGGTCGCGCCCTGGACCTCCTGCAGCTACTGGTCGAGCAAGCGGGCACAGTGGTGAGCAAAGAGCAGTTGATCGCCCGGGTGTGGCCCACTTCGGTGGTCGAGGAAATTAACCTGCGGGTGCACATTGCCGCCTTGCGCCGGGCCCTGGGCGATGGGCAGAACGGCCTGAGCTACATCATCAATGTTCCCCAGAAGGGCTACTGTTTTGTCGCGCCAGTGGTGCAGGGGCCGGCGAGCACGCTAGTTGCCCTTGAAACTTGCCTGCCACCCCAGCACAACTTGCCCGCCCGGCTGACCCCGGTAACCGGCCGGGACTCGGTGGTCGGCAGCCTGGTGCGGCAGTTGCCGGTCCGGCGTCAGCTGACGCTTGTCGGCCCCGGCGGCATTGGCAAGACCACGGTCGCGCTGCGGGTGGCCGAGCTGTTGTTGCAGCACTATCGGGACGGCGTGTGGCGGGTGGATTTTTCCACCCTCGATGATCCGACGCGAGTGGTCGATCATGTGCTGCAAAGCCTTGGTCTGGAAGTTGGCTCGACCCTCGAGGCGCTAAAGGCGCGGCATGCCCTGCTGGTGCTGGATAACTGCGAGCACGTGCTCGAACGCTGTCGTCACCTGGTCGAGGCGCTGCTACTGGGCGCACCACGGTTATCGATCCTGGTCACCAGTCGCGAACCCCTGCAGGCCGCCGGTGAAACCGTCCAGCGCGTGGCACCACTGGTCGTTCCACCGGTGTCCGCGCTGCACAGCGTCGAGCAGGTGATGGGCTATTCGGCGGTGCAGTTGTTTGTCAGCCGGGCGCGGGCGCGTCAGCAAGGTTTTGCCCTGCGCGAACAAGACCTCAAGGCCTTGCGTGAAATCTGTCGCCGCCTGGATGGTTTGCCCCTGGCCATTGAACTCGCTGCGGCGCAAATCGATGCCTTGGCGTTGGTGGGATTGCAGGCCCAGCTCGACAATTGCTTCCAGCTGTTGACCCAGGGCCGGCGTACTGCGGTGCCGCGCCATCAGACCCTCAAGGCGGCTCTGGACTGGAGCTACGACAAGCTCAGCAACCGCGAGCAGACGGTGCTGCAGCGCCTGGCCGTGTTCAAGATGTCGTTCACCCTGGAGGCGGCCATCGGCGTGATCAGCTGCGCGGTGCTGCGTCCCGCGCAATTGCTGACGCTGCTGGAGGGGCTGGTGGCCAAATCGCTGCTGTCGCTGGAACAGGTCAACGGCAGCGCGCGGTATCGCTTGCTGCACACTACTCGCAGCTATGCGCTGGAGAAGCTTGCGCACAGCGGTTGCCTGCGCTTGTTCGAGGTGCGCTACGGCCATCACATCCGCCGCGCCCGGCGTGAGTCAAGCGTGCTGGAGGTTGTCGAGTAGACGTCGCGCTTTTTGCAGGTCCGGTGTGGCGAAGCCCTCGGTGAAACGCGCGTAAACGGGCGCGAGCAGTTCCTGCGCCTGCAGCGGTCGTCCCAGACGCTGCCAGAGTTGCGCCAGGGCGGTGGCGCTGCGCAGTTCCCAGGCCAGGGCGCCCTGGTTTCTCGCCACATTCAGCGCCCTGATCAGTAGCGCCTCGACCTCGCGCGCCGCTTCGTCTGAATCATTGCCAACCAGCAAGGTACCAGCCCTGGCGCGCATGATTTCCGCCGTACACCAACCGGCCATCCCGGTCTCCGCCCGCAGCACCAGTGCTTCATCGATCAGCCCGGCATCCAGCGTGAGCATGATCTCGCGGATCAACCCGGAACCTGCCGGCGCTCCAGTCGGTGCTACGTCGGGGGCGATCACCTGCGCATACTCGCGCGCCCAGTTGTAGAACAGCAGCACCGAGTGTTTCTGCGCTTGCTGCAGCAGCAGTTGCAACAGTTCACGGGCGCTGCAGGTATCGCCGTTGTAGTGCGCGATCAGGCAGCCGGCGAGCGCCAGGGTGTAGCAGATGGACGTGCCGTGATTGATCTGCAGCGCTACGTCCAGCGCCTGCCGGGCCGAACGCCAGGCTTGTTCGGGCTGACCCTGGACCCAGAGGATGCGCGCCAGAATCGTCAGCGCCGCCACGCTCTGGTCGTATTGCACGCCAAAACCATGAGTGAAACGGTTGAGGTGCCCGCTCTGGGCCATGCGCTGGATCACCTCTTCGGCGTTGACCCGGGCCATGCGCTGATTGCCCACGAAGTGCAGGGCGAGCACCCGCAGGCGGTGCGCGCTCAAGTCCAGCAGCGGGTCACCGTGGCGGCCGAGACGGTCGAATTGCTGGCTTTGCTCCAGGGCCATCTGATAATTGCCGCAACTGAGGTTGCCCGCCATGTACCCCGATACCGCGCGCAATTCCCCGGCCACGTCATTGCTCGCCCTGGCCAGGTTCCTGGCGCTGACGAACGCTTCGATGGTCTCGGCAGTGCCGCCCTGGGTGTGATAGCCGGAACTGCCGAGTGCAAGGTTGAGGCTCATCTTCAGTTGCGGGCAGGGCTGCGGTTCTACGTCGAGCAATGCCAGCGCCTTGCGCACGTAGGCGCCGTGTTCCTTGAGCAGTGACAGCTCCTGCCACAGTGGCGTGGAAGCCGCCGCCAGGGTGATCGCCAGCGCCTGCGGGCCGGCGGCATGCAACCCCCAATCGAGGGCGCAGCGGATGTCCGCCAGGCTGCGGGCATAGCGCTCGATCCACCGGTTGGTCGGAATCAACTCCCAGTCGGTCCGGGCCTGTTGCATCAGGGCCAGGCACCGTGCGCCGTGCCGGGCGCGGGTGTCCAGCAGATCACCGGCCTGTTCGAGTTTTTCCAGGGCATAGCCGCGGGTGAGATCGAGCAGGCGGTAGAACACCTCTTCGTCGCCGACTTCCACGTTGAGCAATGACTTGGCCACCAGTTGGGTGATCGAAGCAAACACTTCATCGGGCTCGATGTGTTCGCCCACGATCACCGCTGCGGCTGAGGCCAGGGTGAAGCCGCCGCGAAATACGCCGAGTCGGCGCAGGCACACCTGCTCGCAGGGGCTTAACAGTTCAAAGCTCCAGTCCAGGGTGGCGCGCAAGGTCTGATGGCGGGCCAGGGTCAGGTCACTGCCGTGGGCCAGGAGGCGAAAACTGCCCTGCAGCTGGGTCAGCAGGCCGCTCAAGCCAAAGCGGCCAACCTGCGCCGCTGCCAGTTCAATAGCCAGCGGGATGCCGTCGAGTCGTTGGCAAATTTCGACCAGCACCGGCAATTGCGCATCGTGCAGCTCGAAACTGTCGTGGCTGGCCATGGCCCGTTCGACGAACAGTTGCAGCGCGGAAAAGCTCAGCGCCTGGGCGCGGTCCAGCACCGTGGAGGGCGGCGGGCAGTCCAGCGACTCCAGGCGCTGCACGAACTCGCCCTCGGCCCGCAGGCCCTCGCGGCTGGTGGCCAGGATGTGCACGTTGGGCGCACCACGCAGAATGTTTTCGCAGAGCAGGGCAACGGCGTCGACCAGGTGTTCGCAGTTGTCGATCACCAACAGCATCTGCCGCTCGCTCAGGAAGTTCACCAGGCTGCCCATTGGCTCGGTGTCGTGCACGGACAGGTCGAGCAGGGTGGCCAGGTGCGTGGTGATCATCGAAGGGTCGTTTATCGGCGCCAGGTCCAGCAGGCGAATGCCATCGCGGTATTGCCCGATCAATTGCTCGGCGACGCGCAGGGCGACGGTGGTCTTGCCGATGCCGCCGGGGCCGACGAGGGTGATAAAACGCTGGCGCGACAGTTGTGTCACCAGGCGCTCGACCAGAGCTTGGCGACCGATCAGGCGGGTGCGCCGCACGGGCAGGTTGTGGCGGCTGCGTTCGACTGCGGCAGGCGCCGGATGTTGCTCGAAGGCCTGCATCGAATAGGGCGCGACAAAGCTATAGCCACGCTGCGCAACCGTGATGATGTAGCGCTGCCCGGTCTGGCCGTCGCCCAGGGCTTTGCGCAACGCAGCCATATGGACCCGCAGGTTGATGTCTTCCACCACGCTGTCGGGCCACACCCCGGCGATCAACACCTGCTTGCTGACCACGTTGCCGGCGTGTTGCAGCAGGATCAACAGGATATCCAGGGCGCGCCGGCCCAGCCGCAAAGGCTGGTCGCCCTCCAGCACCAGGCGCTGGCCGGGGTAGATCCGGTAGGGGCCGAAATGGATGGCCAGTTCGGGGGAAAGGGTCACGCGCTCACTCCTGCTTGCGTGCGTCTGGTACGCAGTTTGCGAGCATATTCCAGAGGTTTGCGCGTCAACGCAACGGTACGCCGGGCGAGTGCGCTTTGCGGTGCAGAATTAACGGCGTTTAACTCGACGCCATCGCGATTCGATTCGGACACTCTATGGCGTGACCGAGACTCGCAACGAGCGGCTCAACCCTGACAGACCGGCATTGCTCCAGGCTTGAGGTTGGTCAGGGAACGCACCATCCGGCATCGCCACGCGAACGGATTGATGCCCTCGCTGCGGGTGAAGATATGGCAAAAATGCGCCTGGTCGCAGAAGCCGCATTCCAGGCTGATTTGCGTCAGTGTCATGTCGGTGCTCTGGATCAGTTGCTTGGCGCGGGCGAGGCGTTGCTGGCGAATCCAGTCCTGGGGTGATAAACCGGTGCTGCACTTGAACGCGCGGGAGAAATGGCTGCGCGACAGGGCGCATGCACGCGCCAGGTCGGCGACTTCGACGGTCTCGCTCAAACGGTCGAGGATCAACCGCTTGGCCAGGCTTTCACGCCACGGGATCAGGCCGCCAGTATTCTTCTTGCGCGGTTCGACGACGGGCACGCAGGCGATAGTTTGCTGAGATTGAGCCATAAGCAATATCCGTGTTGGTACACCGCATTCTTGGACGGGAGGCTCTGCGTGGCGAGTTAATCGTTGTTAATTGCGTGTTAACACCAGGCAGCCTGGAAAAAAATCAGCCACAATCGGGAGTTCACACTTCAGGGAATCGTGACCCATGAACCGTAACGATCTGCGCCGAGTCGATATGAACCTGCTGGTGATTTTCGAGGCCTTGATGTTCGAAAAGAACCTGACTCGCGTCGCTGAAAAACTGTTCATGGGGCAGCCGGCGGTGAGTGCCGCACTGGGGCGGTTGCGCGACCTGTTCGATGATCCGTTGTTGCTGCGCAACGGCCGGAGCATGGAGCCCACCGCCCGCGCGCTGGCGATTCTCAAAGAGCTGCAACCGGCGATGGACACCATCTCTGGCGCGGTCAGCCGAGCCAAGGAGTTCGATCCGGCGAGCAGCTGCGATGTGTTTCGCATCGGCCTGTCGGACGATGCCGAGTTTGGCTTGTTTCCGTCACTGCTGACGCGCCTTCGCGAGGAGGCGCCAGGCATCATCGTGGTGGTACGCCGGGCGAATTACCTGTTGATGCCGGCGCTGCTGGCCTCAGGTGAAATCTCCGTCGGGGTCAGCTACACCACGGATCTGCCGGCCAACGCCAAGCGCAAGACCCTGCGTGATATTCCCTGCAAAGTGCTGCGTGCAGACAAACGGCCGGGCGCGCTGACCCTGGATGAGTACTGCGAGCGGCCTCATGCCATGGTCTCGTTTTCCGGGGACCTGAGCGGCAACATTGACCTGGACCTGGCCAAGATTGGCCGCAATCGTCGGGTGGTTCTGGGCGTGCCGCAATTCAGCGGCCTGCGCGCCTTGCTGGCCGGTACCGAAATGATTGCAACCGTTCCGGATTACGCGGCCTGCGCACTGGTCGAAGGCTGCGCCCTGCGCGCCGAGGACCCGCCATTCCCGATCGAGGCGGCGCAGCTCTCCATGGCCTGGAGCGGGGTGCACGATAACGATCCGGCAGAACGCTGGCTGCGCTCGCGGATCAGCGACTTCATGTCCCGTCCGCTTCCAATAGAGGCTTAACCCCATACCCCTGGAATCTTCGCGTGACACGGGACCAGGGTGGGAGCGAGCCTGCTCGCGATAGCGGTGGGGCAGTTGAACAAATGTTGAAGGTACCGGCTCCTTAGTGAGCAAGCCCGCTCCCACAGCGGATTTTCGCTGGTCGAGCTCAGCAAGCGAGAACAGCACATACATCCAATTCCCTGCGCAAAACTCCCTGCACTATTCTCTTATTGCCGGCCAGGACATCTGGCGTTCAATGGTCGATTGTGCGGAGCTTTGCGCCATGTCTGAACCCACCACACGTCACACTCCCGTGCGCGGCTTCGAAGAAGTCGTGACCCTGGTGATCAAACACCGGGTCAAGGCCGGTTTTGAAGTGCCCTACGAAGCCTGGTTGCGCAACATCGTCACTATCGCCGGACAGCAGGATGGGCATCTGGGCGTGGACGTGATGCGCGGCAAGAACGCCGGTCTTGACCTGTACACCTGCGTGTTGCGCTTCTGCTCCACCGAAGCCATGCAGCGCTGGCTCGATTCGCCGCAACGGCGGGCGCTGGTCAACGAAGCCACGCCCATGCTGGCAGACGGTGACCAGACCGAGGTCAACCCGGTAAACGAATTCTGGTTCACCCAGGCCGACGCCGCCTCACCACCACCGCCACGCTGGAAGCAGGCCGTGGTGACGTTGCTGGTCATTCTGCCGCACACCCTGCTGGTGCCATTGATCTGGGGGCCACTGCTGCAACTCCACCCCTTGCTCTCCAACTACGTGGTGGCCACGTTCCTGATCACCCTCACCATCGTCGTCTCGGTGGTGTACCTGTTCATGCCGATGGCGACGCGGCTGTTCGCGCCTTGGCTGTCTCCCACCTCCGAGCCCAAGGAAAACCCATGAACGCCGATCTGATTCTGTTCAACGGCCAATTTCATACCGTCGACCGGGAGAACCCGCGCGCCAGTGCCGTGGCCATCAGCGAAGGCCGTTTCATCGCTGTCGGCACCGATGCCCAGGCCATGGCCCTGCGCGGTGCACACACCCAGGTCGTCGATCTCAAGGGCCGCTGCGTCATTCCGGGGCTCAACGACTCGCACCTGCACCTGATCCGTGGTGGCCTGAACTACAACCTTGAGCTGCGTTGGGAAGGCGTGCCCTCGGTGGCCGATGCCTTGCGCATGCTCAAGGAGCAGGCGGACCGTACACCGACCCCGCAGTGGGTCCGGGTGGTGGGCGGCTGGAACGAATTCCAGTTCGCCGAGAAGCGCATGCCGACCCTGGAAGAACTCAACCAGGCCGCGCCGGACACGCCAGTGTTCGTGCTGCACCTGTACGACCGCGCCTTGCTCAACCGTGCCGCCCTGCGAGTGGCCGGCTACACCCGCAATACGCCGAATCCGCCAGGTGGCGAGATTGTCCGGGATGCCAACGGTGAGCCGACCGGCATGCTGGTGGCGCGTCCCAATGCGATGATCCTTTACTCGACCCTTGCCAAGGGCCCGAAGCTGCCGCTGGAGTATCAGGTCAACTCGACTCGCCAGTTCATGCGCGAACTCAACCGCCTCGGCCTGACCAGCGCGATCGATGCCGGCGGCGGTTTCCAGAATTACCCGGACGACTATCAGGTGATCGAGCAGTTGGCGAAGGATCAGCAACTGACCATCCGCATCGCCTACAACCTCTTCACCCAGAAGCCCAAGGAAGAACTCACCGACTTCAAGAACTGGACCAGCAGCGTGACCCTGCACCAGGGCGACGACTTCCTGCGACACAACGGTGCCGGTGAGATGCTGGTGTTTTCGGCAGCCGACTTCGAGGACTTTCTCGAGCCGCGTCCGGACCTGTCGCAGACCATGGAAGATGAACTCGAGCCGGTGGTACGCCACCTCGTCGAGCAACGCTGGCCGTTTCGTCTGCACGCCACCTACAACGAATCCATCAGCCGCATGCTCGACGTGTTCGAGAAGGTCAACCGCGACATTCCATTCAACGGCTTGCCATGGTTCTTCGATCACGCCGAAACGATTACCCCGCACAACATCGAGCGGGTGAGGGCGCTGGGCGGCGGTATTGCGATTCAGGATCGCATGGCCTTTCAGGGCGAGTATTTCGTCGAGCGTTACGGTGCCAAAGCCGCCGAAGCCACGCCGCCGATCAAACGCATGCTCGCTGAAGGCGTACCGGTCGGCGCCGGCACCGACGCGACGCGGGTGTCCAGCTACAACCCCTGGACCTCCCTGTACTGGATGGTCAGCGGTCGCACCGTCGGTGGCCTGGAGTTGCACAGCGAAGGCCTCTCCCGGCAGACCGCGCTCGAACTGTTCACCCATGGCAGCGCCTGGTTCTCCTCCGAGCAGGGCAAGAAAGGCATGATCAAGGTCGGCCAACTGGCTGACCTGGCCGCCCTGAGTGCGGATTTTTTCAGCGTTGATGAAGAAGCCATCAAGTGGATCGAGTCGGTGTTGACCGTGGTCGGCGGCAAGGTGGTGTATGCCGCCGGTGACTTTGAAAAACTTGGCCCGGCGAGCGTGCCGGTGCTGCCCGACTGGTCTCCGGTGGTTAAGGTCCCCGGCCACTGGCGCCCGACCTCGCCAATCCAGGCCCAGGTGCATCACTGCAGCGGACCCTGTGGCGTGCATGCCCATAGCCACGACCGGGCGCGTTTGTCGAACGCTCCGGTGAGTGATTTTGCCGGCTTCTGGGGCGCCTTCGGCTGCTCGTGTTTCGCGTTCTGACGACTATCCACGCTGCGCCGAATTCCCCTTCAACGCGGCACGTAATGCCCATCCAACGAGGAGTTTCACATGAGCAATGTTCCCTACAAGCGCCTGAACAAAGATGACGCCGTGGTGCTGCTGGTCGACCACCAGACCGGTCTGATCTCGCTGGTCCAGGATTTCTCGCCGAACGAGTTCAAGAACAACGTGCTGGCCCTGGGCGACGTGGCCAAGTTCTTCAAACTGCCGACCATCCTCACCACCAGCTTCGAGAATGGCCCGAACGGCCCGATGGTTCCAGAGCTCAAGGAGCAATTTCCGGACGCGCCGTACATTCCTCGTCCTGGCCAGATCAATGCGTGGGATAACGAAGACTTCGTCAAGGCGGTCAAGGCCACCGGGCGCAAGCAACTGATCATCGCCGGCGTCGTGACCGATGTTTGCGTGACTTTCCCGACGCTCTCGGCGCTGGCGGAAGGTTTTGAAGTGTTCGTGGTGACCGACGCTTCCGGCACTTTCAACGAAACCGTCCAGCAAGCCGCCTGGGCCCGCATGGCTGCCGCTGGCGCGCAACTGGTCAACTGGTTCTCGGTGGCTTGTGAGCTGCAGGGTGACTGGCGCAACGACATGGAAGGCCTGGCCAACCTGCTGTCGCCGCGCATTCCCAACTACCGCAACCTGATGAACAGCTATTCGGTGCTGAGCTCGAAGTAAGCATTTTCAGCCAACACCGATTGCCTGTGGGAGCGGGCAACCCCGCTTCCACTGTTTCTTGCGTCAGCCTTGACGTTTTTGCAACCACCCCAGAAACCCGCCTTTGCGGATTGGCGCCGGCTTGGCCATCAGCGCCAATCGGCTGTTCTGCTGGCGCACCGCCTGCAATTTATTCAACGCCTGACCCACTTCCACACGCGCCTCCATGCATTGGCGGGCCAGGGACTTGTCGATCCGGTAAATGATGCACGAAGTCAACGTGGTGAACGTGGCCTGGGACGGTGAGTCCGTGAGGATGCTCTGCTCGCCCATCACCTCGCTCGGGCCCATGCGCCCGGCTTCGGTGTGCTCACTGCCATCGGGTACGCTGGCACTGACGACACCGGTGGCAATCACCATCAGGCTGTCCGGCACATCGCCCAGTTCCAGTACCACCTGACCTGCGGCGTATTGCTGCGCAACCATCGAACGTGCCATTTCGTCGCGTTCTGCGTCACTCAGGGAGCGGAAGACTTTGACTTCATCCAGCAACGCCCGGGCCCGGGTAGTGGGTTCGATCACGCCGTCGAGCTGACGGGAAATCCCCGCCGCCTCAAGGTGTCGATGAGCCAGGTCGAACAGTTGGTTGCGCACCTCACTCTTCTTGCCCAACTCGGCAATGAAGCCGCTGGCGACGTACTCCGACATGGATTCGCCAGCTTCCTTGAGCACGGCTTTCGGCGCCGGATTGAGCAGCAGGCTGCTGCTGCCTTGCAGGGTGCGATCCAGGGCATCCAGCACGCGGCGCGGACGGATATGATTGGGCACCTGGATGCTGATCGACACGCCGTGCATGTTGCCCGGCCGGCTCAAGTTGACGATTTTCGCCTTCGCCGCCACCGAGTTCGGCACTACTGCCGTGCTGCCAGCACTGGTCAACAGGTGGGTGGCGCGCCAGTCGATATCGAGCACCTTGCCTTCCACGCCGTCGATCATGATCCAGTCATCGACCTGATAGGGTTTGGTGGTGTTGAGCACGATCCCGGAGAACACATCGCTCAAGGTGCTTTGCAACGCCAGGCCGACTACGATTGCCACCACCCCGGAAGTCGCCAGCAAGCCTTTCACCGGCAGCTCCAGCACATAGCCCGCCGCTGCGACGATGGCGATCAGGAACACCAGGGCGCCGATCACGTCCTGCAGCAACCGTCCGCTGTGGCCGATGCGCCGCACCAGCACCAGGCCGATGACCTCGGTCAACACCCGCGCCGCGTATAGCCACCAGAGAATACCCAGGGCCGTTGCGCCCAACTGCAGCACGCTATCGTCAGCAAACAACGGAGCCTGCAACGGGCTGACACCGGCATTGATGATCAGCGCGCTGAACCCCATGAACAGCCCCAGGCGCACCCCGACACGCACCACGCGATGCTTGAATGGCGCGATGTGCCAGAGCAGGGTGTCGATGACCAGTAGCAAGGCACTCAAGGACAACAGGTGGGCGAGGACAAAGGACATGGAGAACTCCGAAAGGCTGGACTGATAATGCGAAACCGCTTTTCGTAGCCGCCGGCTTGCTGGCGATGGCGTATTCCAGATCGCTATCGCCGGCAAGCCGGGCGCCTACGAAAATCGCAGAAGGTACATCCTCAATTCAGATGAGTCTTCAATTCCAGCGCCGCCTGCCGCACCGCCGCTTGCACCTCCGGGATCTGGCCCAGCGGGTTCAACAAACCGAAGTCATGAATCATCCCGTTGTACCGCACCGCCGTGACCGGCACCCCGGCCGCGTCCAGGTGACGGGCGTAGGCTTCACCTTCATCGCGCAGCACGTCGAACTCGGCGGTCTGTACCAGCGCGGCCGGCAGACCCTTGAGCTGTTCGGCGCTGGCCTGCAATGGCGAGGCGTGGATCTGCGCGCGCTCAGCGGGGTTGGTGGTGTAGCTGTCCCAGAACCAGTTCATCATGCCCTTGGTCAGGAAGTGGCCCTCGGCAAATTGCTGGTACGAGCCGCTGTCGAAATCGGCGTTGGTTACTGGCCACATCAGCAGCTGGAAGCGCAGGGCCGGTGCTTTCTGTTCTTTTGCCATCAAGGCCACGACCGCCGCCATGTTGCCGCCGACGCTGTTGCCCGCCACGGCGAGGCGTTTGCCGTCGACACCGATGTCCTTGCCGTGCTCGGCGACCCAGCGGGTGGCCGCGTAGGCCTGGTTGATCGCGGTCGGGTAGTGCGCTTCCGGGGACGGCGTGTAGTCGACATAGACCGCAACGGCACCGGAGCCCACCACGAGATCGCGGATCAGTCGCTGGTGAGTTGGATAATCCCCCAAAACCCAACCGCCACCGTGGAAGAACATGAACACCGGCAACTCACCTTTAAGCTTTTCCGGACGAACGATTTTCAGGTTGATGGTCTGCCCGTCGACCTTGATCGCCCGGTCGCTGACGGCGATACCCGACACATCGACCTTCACCGAATTCTGTGCGCCGCTCAGAACTGCCCGGGCATCCTTGGGGCTCAACTGTTCGAGCGGCTTGCCGCCACCTGCCGCGAGGGCTTCGAGAAAGGCCTGGGTGTTGTGTTCAACGCCTGGGCTGCCCGCAGCGAAGGCATTACCGAGGGCGAGGGCGAGGAGGGAAGCGGTCAGGGATTGGGTGACGATGCTCATGAAGTAATTCCTTTTCGTTGGTAGGTACGGTCCGTAGGAGCTGCCGAAGGCTGCGATCTTTTGATCCTGGTTTTCACGACCCAGAATCAAAAGATCGGAGCCTCCGGCAGCGCCTGCATGTCCGGGGTGAGCACAGATTAATAGGATGTCAAAAAGGGAAAAAGCGGCTATAAAGTGTTTGACTGTCAACCAGGAAGTGACAATGAACCCTTTCGAAGATATGCGCATTTTCTGCCAGGTCATGGACTCCGGCAGCTTCACGGCTGCGGCCGATCAATTGGGCTTGTCCAAGCAGTTCGTCAGCCGTCGGTTGATGCAGCTCGAAGAGCGCCTGGGCGTACGGTTGCTCAACCGTTCAACCCGGCGCCTGGATGTCACGCCCCTGGGTCAGAGTTACTACGAGTCGGCCCTGCGCCTTTTGGGTGAGGTCGAGCAGGTGGAGCAGGGCATTGCCGGCCAGACCACGGAGCCACGCGGCACTATCCGCGTGAGTGCGCCCTTGTCCTTTGCACTGGCGCACCTGGGGTGTTTGCTGCCGCTGTTCCTGCAGCGCTACCGCGAGGTCACGGTCGAGGTGGACCTGAGTGACCGGCCCGTGGACCTGCTCGGTGAGGGCTACGACCTGGCGCTGCGCATCGGGATACTGGAAGACTCGACGCTGATTGCCCGGCGTATCGCCTCGATCCGGCGCGTATATTGCGCCAGCCCGGCGTACCTTGAGGAGCGCGGCACGCCGCTCAGGCCGGAGGAGTTGCACGCCCATGATTGCCTGCCTTACGGCCACGGTCGCCAGGTGCAATGGCGCTTCGAGGGGCCGGGCAAGCCGTTGTCGGTGAATGTCACCGGGCGCATGCGGGTCAATAACGGGGAGTTGCTCAGGGATGCGGCGATTGCCGGGATGGGGATCACCTATCTGCCGACCTTTATCGTCGGTGCGGCGTTGCGGGAGGGCAGGCTGGTGCCGGTGCTGGATGAGTTTTGTCCAGATGCTTTGACGTTGTCGGCGGTGTATCCGCAGCATCGCCAGGGGTCGAGGCCGGTGCAGGCGTTGATCGAGTTTTTGCGTGAGCGACTGGATAGCGCCGAGGGGGTTGTCTAGGGTGGTGCGTTGATCTTGTTTTCCTGTAGGGCAAACAAGATCAACGGATTGCAGGATCGTTTCGGGAGGACGTGGTCATTCAGGTTTCCCGCGTCATCGTTGACGACCATCGCGAGCAGGCTCGCTCCCACAGGGGGAGGGTGGGTATCAGGACCGTTTGTCGTCGCCTGGCTCGCCGCCGACGTGCACGCCGTGATCGTCGCCTACTTCGCCGGCGCGGTGCACGCCGTGGTCGTCACCTACTTCGCCGGCGCGGTGTACGCCGTGGTCGTCACCTGGCTCGTTATGGGTGCCACTGCGTCCGGACGAGGATGACGCCTGTCTCTTATACACATCT
>NZ_JZRI01000126.1:0-87004 GCF_000952175.1 Pseudomonas sp. ES3-33
AGATGTGTATAAGAGACAGGAAGAATATTTTTGATGCTCTCTATGCATATCGATCCAGGGCGCCCGTAATTGCTCGCTTAGGTCTAAATGATCTAAAAATGTGAATTTATAGTATTTAAGTGCTGGTCTGGATTCAGCCTACTTTCAGCGCCTCAATGCTGTCGTCATCAGGAGCCGCACCCATGACCATTCCTTTCAAACGAGTCATCAGCCTGTTCGCCGCACCGGCTTTGGCGGGGCTGATGGCCTTCACCGTCAACGCCGCCGAGCTCAAGGAAATCCGCATTGCAGTGCCGGACCTTAGTGCGGGTACGCAACACAGTGCTGGCGGGGTGGTGGACGTGCTGCGCGACCAGCAGATCTTCGAAAAAGCCTTCGCCGACCAGGGCATCAGGATTCAGTGGAATTTCTTCAAGGGCGCTGGGCCCGTGATCAACGAAGCGGTTGCAAATGGTCAGGTGGACCTTGCTTACCTCGGGGACTTGGCGGCAATCATCGGCAAGTCAAATGGCCTGGACACACGCCTGCTCAGCGCTTCTGCTCGCGGCGTGAAACAGTACCTGGGCGTAGTCCCCGGCTCGGGGATCAAGTCGCTGCAAGACCTCAAGGGCAAGCGCGTGGCGATCTTCCGCGGCACCGCCACCCAATTGTCTTTCGACGCGGCGCTGGCCAGCCAGGGTTTGAGCGAGAAGGACCTGAAAGTCATCAACCTGGATTTCAACGGCGCCGTGGCAGCGTTGGCGGCCAAACAGATCGATGCCTCTTGGGGCAGTTCCGGATTGACCTCGTTGCAAGCGAAAGGCTTGGCCGAGTTGCCGCTCAATACCAAGGACCTGGGTGGCGCAGGCAGCATTCAGAGTGTCTTGGTTGGCACTGGTAAATTTGTCGACGAGAACCCCGAGGTGGTCGCCAAACTGTTGAAAGCCCAGCAGCAAGCGGTGGAGTGGCTGACTCAGGACAGCAACAAGGATGCGTACATTCAGTTGGTGTCTGGGCTGGCGAGTTACCCCTCGATTATTCTCACGCAGGATTTGCAAGATCAGAAGTTGAGCGAGGTGTTCCCCTCGACGCTGGACCCGGTGTTCCTGGGCAAACTGCAGGACTCAGTGGATCTGGCTTCGCAGCAGAGGTTGATTCGTAAGCCGTTCAAGGTGAGTGACTGGGTGGCGCCGCAACTGGCCGCTGCCCAGCTCTAAATCCACGGTGTTCATGCTGGCCTAATCGCGGGCAAGCCCGGCTCCCACAGTTGACCGTATTCATTATGATGGAACTCGGACAACTGTGGGAGCCGGGCCCGCCCGCGATGAGGCCCTAAACCGCGACACTCATCTCTTGCTTGTCCACCGCCACCAACGTCTCGATCATTGCCCGCGCCGCTGGCGACAACCGAAACCCCGTACGACTCACAATCCCGCACCTTGCATTGAGGGTCTCGATGTTCTGCGGCAGATTTCGCCAATGCAGTAGCACCAGAGAACCCTTGGCAACGTCCTCGATAAAAGCCTCCTGCGTACCCACTCCAATGGCGTTCGATTGCAGCACGATCTTTACCAGTGCCGGGAAATGCTCGGTTTCGATGCTTGGGGAAAAATCCGTCCTTCCACTGAGGTTTGCCAGCAGTTTACGAATGCCCGGCGGTATCAGCGTGGTCGCCAGCGGGTAGTCGAACATGTCGTTGGTCGACAGGCTTTCCTTGGCCAGTAATGGATGCCCCGGACGGCAGAAAAACACCCCGCGCTTGGGCGTCAGCGCCTGGGTCTGGAAGTTCGGATCGGCCTCGAAATGGCGAATATCGGCGATGAAGAATTCGATTTCTTCGCGGCTCAGGGCGCGGCTGAGTTTTTCCCAGTTATCCACCTGAAAACAGGTGCGCACTTTCGGGTGGGCATTGATGAATTGCGCCACTGCGTCCGGCACCAGTTTCACCGCCGGGGCCGGGCCGCAGCCGAAGCGCAGTTCGCCGGCGTCGAGCTTGGTCATCTGCGTCACTTCAGCGCTCAATAGCGCGGCGCCCTGCACCAGTGTCAGCGCGTGTTGCAGCACCACCTGGCCCTCGGGCGTCGGGCGCAAGTCCTTGTTGCCGCGGTCTACCAGGACACAACCGAATTCCTGCTCCAACCCTTGAATACTGCGGCTGAACGCCGGTTGAGTGATGCCCATGGCGTCGGCCGCGCGGACGAAACTGCGGTGTTCGTTGAGGGCGATGAAGTAGCGTAGCTGGCGTAGATCCATATGCTTTTGCGGCATCCTAAAAATAGCTCGAAGGCATTTGCGACGAGGGTTGGTTGAGGTTTTAAATGCAAGCTCTTATTCCGTCAACGAAGCATTTGCATATCTATTAGATCTAAATTGAATATAGATAGAGCGTTGCTTCGCTGCCGCTCAACCGTAAGCAGTCCGATGAGGGTCTACCCATGAGCAATGCCGCTTTAGCTGTGAAACCCGATGTTCACGCGCTTGAAATTCATCCGGTGGCCGGCCGGATCGGTGCCGAGATCCGTGGCGTGCAACTCTCCGGCGCACTTGACGCCAGCACCGTCGACGCCATCCAACAGGCGTTGGTGCAATACAAGGTGATCTTCTTTCGCGAGCAGTCGCATCTGGACGACCAGACTCAGGAAGCCTTTGCACACCTGCTCGGCGAGCCGGTGGCGCACCCGACCGTTCCAGTGCGCGACGGCACCCGTTTCTTGCTGGAACTGGACGGCGCGCAAGGCCAGCGCGCCAACTCGTGGCACACCGACGTGACCTTTGTCGAGGCCTACCCGAAAGCGTCGATCCTGCGTTCTGTGGTTGCCCCGGCATTCGGTGGCGATACGGTGTGGGCCAACACAGCAACGGCCTACAACGAACTCACGCCGCAGCTGCAAGAACTGGCCGACAAGCTTGTGGCTGTGCACAGCAACGAATATGACTACGCCGGCGCCAAGCCCGACGTGTCGGAGGAGAAGCTGGAGCGCTACCGCAAGATCTTCACCTCGACCGTCTATGAGACCGAACACCCGGTGGTTCGTGTGCACCCGATCAGCGGCGAGAAGAGCCTGCTGTTGGGGCATTTCGTCAAGCGCATCAAAGGCTATTCGCAAGCGGACTCGGCGCACCTATTCGGGTTGTTGCAAAGCCACGTGATCCGACAGGAAAACACTGTGCGCTGGCGCTGGACGGCCGGTGACGTGGCCATTTGGGACAACCGCTCCACCCAGCATTACGCGTTGGATGACTACGGCACACAGGAGCGTGTGGTACGTCGCGTGACATTGAAAGGAGAGGTGCCGGTTGGCGTGCAGGGCCAGCGCAGCCAAACGACCAAGGGGCCGGAGATCGGCGGGGGCTGATCTGACGCCATCGTGGGCAAGCCCACTCCCACAGGGGATCTCTAGCGTCCGCAAGACCCTGTGGTAGTGAGCCTGCCCGCGATGCTTTTTACCAAACCCCGATCTGCACCATTTTCTCGGTCTCCGGCTCGCCGTAGCGAAACCGCTGCCCGCGCAGATCAATCTCCTGATGACTGATGGTTGTCCTGCGTTTCAACCCTCGCACCCATTCGAACAAATACCCCGCATGCTCCTCGCGAACCGAGGCAAGCGCCGGGTCTGCGCCCAGGTCCCGCAACTCCTGCGGGTCATTGAGCAGGTCAAACAACTGCGGCCGAAAGCCGTCATACGCCAGGTATTTCCAGCGCTCGCTGCGGACCATGGTCATGCGGCAACGGTCGATCGGTTGCTCAAGTCGTTCTCGCGCCGGGGCCTGGAATGCATAGTCGTATTCGCTGATCGCAAAGCGGCGCCATTCAATCTCAATGCCCTGCAACAAGGGAATCAAAGAGCGGCCTTCAAGCCGATGCTCTGCGCTCGGCAAGCCCAGTGCATCGAGAAACGTCGGCAACGCATCAATGGTTTCCACCAAGCGATCATCGACCGAACCTCGCGTTGCATCGGCCGCGGCTCGTGGGTCGCGAACGATCAGTGGAATGCCCACGGCAGGCTCCAGTAAAAACTCTTTTTCGCCCAGGTAATGGTCACCGAGAAAGTCACCATGGTCACTGGTGAATACAATCAACGTGTCATCCCAGCGCCCGTTGCTTTGTAGAAAATCGAACAGTCTGCCGAGCTGGTCATCGACCTGCTTAATCAGCCCCATGTACGTCGGAATGACATTCAGGCGCACCTCGTCACGAGAGAAATTCTGGCTCTCTTCGTGCTGGCGAAACGCGTTGTAAACCGGATGATCGCTCGCCTCCCCAGTGGCTGCGCGCACGGGCTCGATCACCTCGTCAGCGCCATACAGCGCGTGGTACGGCGCCGGTGCGATGTACGGCCAGTGCGGTTTGATATACGACAGGTGCAGGCACCACGGCTGCGCGCCCTGCTCGGCGATGAAGTCGATGGCGCGGTCGGTGGTGTAGACGGTTTCCGAATGCAGTTCGGGGACACGTGCTGGCAGGTGGGCGTTGCGCATTTTCCAGCCACTGAGGATTTCGCCGTGTGCACCTTCGCCAGCGTTGGCCCAGTCGTGCCAGGGGTTACGGCCTTCGTAGCCAAGGCCGCGCAAGTAATGGGTGTAAGGCGCCGAGTCGCGCTTGTCGTCAAATAACGGATCATCAGGGAAGATCCCGTCGTGACGAAAGTACGGCTCGAAGCCGACTTCATTCAGCGTTGCAGCTTGCTCGCCGGACTGGTCGATGGCCAGCCGTTGCAAGGCGTCGACGTTAGGCGTGGCGTGGGTTTTGCCGACCAGCGCGGTGCGAATGCCGTGGGGGCGCAGGTAGTCGCCGATAGTCAGCTCTTCCAGCGGTAGTGGCACGGCGTTCCAGGCCACTTGATGGCTGCTGACGTAACGCCCGGTGTAGGCCGACATTCGCGATGGCCCGCAGATCGTCCCTTGGGTGTAAGCCCGGCTGAACCGCACGCCCGCAGCAGCCAGGCGGTCGATGTTGGGGGTGTGCAAATGCGGATGGCCGTAGCATGAGAGGTAATCACGGCGCAGTTGGTCGCACATGATGTACAGCACGTTGTTTACGGTAGTTTGGGGGTTGGACATGGGTTCACCGATCAGAAGACAGGTGGGGTTTTTCGCTGCTCGAGTGGGGTCGAGGCAAGTGCATTTGGGGAATGGGGTGTATGCAGTGGGTGCATCGCTGGCCGTGCCGTTCGATGTTTCAAACGGCAAGATTCTCCAGCGAATAAACATCTTCATCCTGCTCATCAACCTCTTTGATCTGCGCAATCATCGCCTCTGCCAGCGGCGATAACCGATACCCTGCGCGGCTGACAATCCCATAGCGCGTGTACATCTCCTCCAGGTCATCAGCAAGCCCTTCGACCTTCAAACACACCAGCTCACGCTTGGCGTGATGCAGCGCATCGGCGTAGGCGCCGACAATGCCGATGGCGTCCGAACGCATCACCACACTCAGGAGGCTGTAGCTGTTTTCGCACTCCACATTCGGCGTGAAATCAGGGCGGCCGCTGAGGCCGACGATCACCTTGCGCAGGTTCGGCGGGCGGATAGTCACTGCCATCGGATAACTCATCAACTCGGTTGCACTGACGCTGTCGCGGCCCGCCAGTGGATGTCCAACGCGGCAGCAGAAATGCCATTTACGCGGGCGCAGGCGATGGGTCAGGTAAACCGGGTCGGCCTCGAATTGCCGGGTGTCAGCCACAAAAAATTCGAATTCCTCGCTCAACAGAAGTTTGCTCAGGCTCTGCCAGTCATCCACCTGAAACTGCACGCGCGCTTTCGGATAGCGGCCAATAAAGCTGCCGATCGCCCTCGGTATCAGCCCCGCCGCCGGCGCCGGGCCGCAACCGAAACGCAGTTCGCCCGCTTCCAGCCCATTGAACTGGTTGATCTCGTTAGCCATCTGCTGCGCCCCGCTGACTAGGCGCCGTGCGTGCTCAAGCAGCACCTGCCCCTGCTTGGTCGGCGCCAGGTCCTTGCGTCCGCGATCTACCAGCTGACACCCGACGCTGTGTTCCAGGGCCTGGATGCTGCGGCTGAACGCAGATTGCGAGAGGTTCACGGCCAGCGCGCCGGCGACAAAACTGCGCTGATCCGCCAAGGCGATGAAGTGACGTAGTTGACGCAAATCGATATGCATTTTTCACATAAAAAATATCGGGTAAATGCATTGGATATGCATTAGGTCGACTCCTTATAAAGGCTATCTCTTATGCAGTAAAAGTTTGTAAAAACATAAATAAATAACTTTAAAGAATATGCGTCGTTGAAATGTCATTGCGCATTTTTTGACCAGGAGCCGCTTCATGAGTCCGTTGAACCTCGCTTTACCCCTTGCCCCCCGACGGCTCAAACGCCTGCCCCTGGCCTTGTTGCTGGCCGGGAGCGCCAGTTGGACCCAGGGTTACGCCGCCGAAACAGCGGAACCTGCATCGGCACCTGCCAGCAAAGTCGCGGCTGACGGTTCACAGCTGGAAACCGTGACCGTCACTACCCGGCGTCGCGAGGAAAGTTCGCAGGACGTGCCGACTCCAATGAGTGTGGTCAGCGGCCAGGCGCTGGAGACGCAAAGGGTTTACCGGATCCAGGATTTGCAGCAATTGGTACCCAGCGTCAACGTCGCCTACATGCATGCGCGCCAGTCCAGCGTGTCGATTCGTGGCCTGGGCAACAACCCGGCCAGCGATGGCCTGGAAGGCAGCGTCGGCCTGTACATCGACAACGTTTACCTGGGGCGGCCGGGCATGGCGGTCTTCGACCTGATGGACATCGAGCAGCTCGAAGTGCTGCGCGGTCCCCAGGGCACGCTGTTCGGCAAGAACACCACGGCCGGCGTCATCAACATCAGCACCCGCGCACCGACGTTCACGCCGGAGCGCAGCATCGAAACGTCGGTGGGCGAGGACGGATATTTCCAGACCAAGGGCACGTTTTCCGGCCCATTGAACGACCAGCTCGCCGGGCGCTTTTCCGCTTATCGCACCCGCAGCGATGGCGACATCAAAAACGAATTCGATGGTCATGACCTGAATGGCGGTTCGCGCGAAGGCTTCCGTGGCCAGCTACTGTTCAAGCCCAACGAATCGTTCAACCTGCGCTGGATCGGTGACTACAACGAAGAAGATTCCAGCGCCGGCACGCGCGTGCTCTACAACACCGGCCCGACCATCAACGGCGTCAACGTCTACCAGGCGCGGGCCAACGCGGCCGGTGCCACACTGGTCAACGGCTCCCACCGCAAGGTCAGCCTCGACAACGATCAGCACGTCACAGTGCATCAGGGCGGCACGTCAGTGGAGGCCAACTGGACCCTGCCGAGTGACTTCACGTTGACGTCCATCAGCTCCTACCGTTGGTGGAATTTCACCCCGCGCAACGACGACGGCCTGAACGTCGCGGCGACTTATAACGCCGGGGTTTCCGTGGAAGACAAACAGTACTCCCAGGAATTTCGCCTGGCCTCGCCCAAAGGCGAATTCTTCGATTACGTACTCGGTGCGTATTACTTCGGCAACGACCTGGACAATAAATCCTTCGCCAATTACGGACCGCAAGCTGACATCTGGAACGGCACGCCAGCCGGTGCACTGGCCAACGTCAACAGCGTCGGTAATGGCCACATCAAGACCGACAGTTTCGCGCTGTTCGCCCAAGGTACCTGGCACCTGAGCGAACGCCTGGACTTCACCGCCGGCGTGCGTGGTACCTATGAGCAGAAAAATGCCTGGGTGACCCGCGATGCGCCAGAGGGCGGTGCGGCAGTGACGGGAGCCGCGGCAACGGCAAGGCGCGGCCGCACCGGGGCCTATGACTCGGGCGATTTGAATCAGTACAGCTCCAGCCCCTCGGGATTGTTGAACCTCAGCTATCGCTTCAACGACGACCTGCTGGGTTACGCCACGTTGTCCCACGGCGAGAAATCCGGGGGTGTGAACCTGGCAGTAGGCTCCGCGCCAACGGCGGGTGCCGACTCGTTGCTGATCGGTACCGAGCGCGCCAACAACGCCGAACTCGGTTTCAAAAGCACGCTGTGGGACCGACGCCTGCAACTCAATGCCAACGTGTTCTGGACCCAGGTCAACGCCTATCAGACCAACGCCTACGACGCTGATAACCGCGTTCAGTACCTGACCAACGCCGGTTCCGTGCGCTCGCGCGGCGTGGAAGTCGAAAGCACGCTGATCCCCTTGCGCGGCCTGACCCTGAACATCAACGGCTCGTACAACGATGTCAGTTACCTCTCCTACAAAGATGCGCCGTGCCCGCCTGAAGTCAGCCTGGCACCCGGCGCCCCTGCGTCTTGCGACCTCACGGGACACCAGGTTGTCGGCGCTTCGAAATGGATCGGCAACGCCAACGGCGAATACAAATGGAACCTGAGTAACGGCTTTGAAGAGTATGTCACCGCCAGCTATGCCTTCCGCTCCAAAGCGGTGGGCACGGTGGAAGACTCTGACTACGGCCAGATCCCAAGCTACGCGGTGGTCAACCTGTCTACCGGCCTGCGCGGCGACTTCAAGCAAGGCCAGTGGGATGTCTCGCTGTGGCTGAAAAACGCCTTTGATAAAACCTATTACTCGACCCTCTGGACCGGCGGCAACGGCGGTTATGAAGGCCTGCTCGGCACGCCTCGAACCTTGGGTGTGACCGGCCGTTATGACTTCTGATAACCCGGCAGACCAGCGCCAGTCGCTGATCAATGCTGGGAAAAGGCGCCAAAAACCATGCTTGCAGGGAATGTTTTTAATGCCTGAAAAGCATGGCGAGCCTGCCTGTCGACGGGAATCCTTGCAGAACAAGGCCTGCAGGCCATCGAAGATTTCGCATATTCATTTTCGGTCTATCCATAACTTTAAAGATTACTTTCAGAGATAAGCGTCTAACTGAATGATCTGTCCGTCGATACGTCGTACGGGGGATGTCAGGTCCGGCCTATCGGGTTATTCGCAAAGAGACCGCAGGAGTAAAGCAATGGGTAATGTCCAGACCGCCGCCAGTGCACAAGAGGTGCTGTGGCGCCAGGGGCCAGGTGGCGAGTTGGTCGACCTCGGCCGGGTACATCGCGTGCCTTTGGGGCAGCAGCGTTTGCAGCGCGCCCCAAGGGGCATCCTCAGCCGCCGGGAAACGATTTTGCTGGGTGTGCTGGCGCTGCTCGTGCACGGTGCGGTGATCTATTGGGTCAACCAGCAGCCGACCGCCGTGTTGCCGGTAGTGCCGCCGGAAATTCCACCGATGACCATCGAGTTTTCGCAACCGGCACCGCCCGTGGTCGAGCCGCCACCACCGCCGCCGCCTGTTCAAGAGGTGGTCGAGCCACCACCGCCGGTTGAAGACGAACTGGCAGTGAAACCGCCGCCACCGAAACCGATTCCCAAGCCGAAACCGATCGCCAAACCGATTCCGAAACCGGTGCCCAAAGCGGTTCAACAACCACCAGCGCCGCCACAGCCGGCCGCGCCTGTGGCGGCCCCGGCGCCACCCGCTCCCCCTGCGCCAGCACCCGTGACGCCGGCATCGGCCAACGCCGGGTACCTGAAAAACCCGGCGCCGGAATACCCCTCGCTGGCTCAGCGGCGCGGTTGGGAAGGCACGGTGTTGTTACGGGTCCATGTGCTCGCCAGCGGCAAGCCGGGTGAGATCCAGATCCAGAAAAGCAGCGGTCGCGAGGCCCTCGATGAGGCGGCCCTGAGCGCCGTGAAACGCTGGAGTTTCGTGCCCGCCAAGCAGGGTGATGTCGCCCAGGATGGCTGGGTCAGCGTGCCCATCGATTTCAAGATTCATTAAACAGAAACCTATTTCACGCGAAACGTTTACACGAGGAATTCATCATGACGTTATTGGCATCTCCACTTGAGTCCATCGAAAGCGCGGTGATCTGGCTGCTGGTGGTTTTTTCCGTGGCCACCTGGGGTCTGGCCTTGCTCAAGGGCGTGCAGTTCGGCCGCCTGAAAGCTCAGGATCGCAAGTTTCACAAGCAGTTCTGGGCCGCGTCGAGCCTTGATTCAGCGGCGGAGTTGGCCGAGACCCAGCCAGGCGCTGCGGCGCGGGTGGCTCAGGCCGGCTACGCGGCGATCCAGGTCGGTGAAGCGCCATACGCGGCGGATCTGAGCCAGGCGATCAACCATCAGGATCGCCTCGAGCGGGCCCTCCGTCAGCAGATCGTGCGTGAGCGCCGCTCGCTGGAAACCGGGCTGGCAGTGGTGGCAAGTATTGGCAGTACGTCGCCGTTCATTGGTTTGTTCGGCACGGTGTGGGGGATCATGGAAGCGTTGAAAGGCATCAGCGCGGCAGGCTCGGCCAGCCTCGAAACCGTGGCTGGGCCGATTGGCGCGGCACTGGTTGCGACCGGTGTGGGGATCGCCGTCGCGGTGCCGGCAGTACTGGTTTACAACTACTTTTTGCGGCGCCTGAAACTGACGGCGGCGGACCTGGACGACTTCGCCCATGACTTCTACAGCCTGGCACAGAAGAGTTCGTTCCGTGTGCTGGTCCACCCGACGGCGCACAAGGCTGCTGCGCCGGGCAACGCGCAAAAAGTGAAGGAGGCGTCCTGATATGGCCTTCTCTACGCAAGACAGCGATGAGGTGCTGAGCGAGATCAACGTCACACCGCTGGTAGACGTCATGCTGGTGTTGCTGGTGGTGTTTATTGTCACCGCCCCGCTGCTCACCAACGCCATTCCGATCAACCTGACAAAGACCGAAGCCGTGGCGCCGGTAGAGCAGAAGGACCCGCTGGTGGTGAGCATTGACGGTGCCGGGAAACTGTTTATCAACAAGGATGAAATCCAGCCGGACCTGCTGGAATTCAACCTCAAGTCGGCCAAGGCCAAGGACCCCGAGGTGCGCGTGCAATTGCAGGCGGATGACGGCGTGAACTACGGCGAAGTGGCACGCGCCATGGCGTCGATTGAACGGGCAGGTATTACCAAGCTGTCGGTGATCACCGCTCGCTAACAGTTTCAAGTTTTCCGGGGCCGTCTCCTTGGCAGGGTGCGGCCCCTTTTTTTGCCTGAAAAAACACCTCGTAGGAGCTGCCGCAGGCTGCGATCTTTTGATCTTGCTTTTAAAAGATCAAAAGATCGCAGCCTGCGGCAGCTCCTACGGGGTTATTCGATAGTGATCTTAATAAATAGCTTCTTATTCCTTAACGGATATAACTCCACTCCCTATACTCGCTCAGGAACAGACACGCAGCAGGAGAGTTCCCCCATGCGCAACGAATCAATTCGCTACCTGATTGTGCCGGGCTGGCAAGGATCGCCAGATGATCATTGGCAGAGCCACTGGCAGAACAGTTTGCCGAACAGCGCACGGGTGGAGCAGGCCGACTGGCTGACGCCCCGCCGTGAAGATTGGGTCGCGGCGCTGGCCGAGGCGATTGCTGCGGACAGTACGCCGGTGATCCTGATTGCTCACAGCCTGGGCTGCATCACGGTCGCCCACTGGGCGGCTGCCGCGCCCGTGCAGTTTTTGCGACAGGTGCGCGGCGCGTTGCTCGTCGCTCCGGCAGACGTGGAGCGCCCGGCCTGCGTGCCCGCCCTGCGCAACTTCGCACCGATTCCGACCGACCTGCTGCCGTTTCCGAGTCAGGTCGTCAGCTCCGACAATGATAGTGCCGTCAGTGCCCCGCGAGCGCTGGAACTGGCGCGCACCTGGGGCGCCGAGGCGGGGATCCTGGCGGGGGCAGGGCACATCAATGTGAAGTCCGGCCACCAGCGCTGGGAGCAGGGTTTTGCCTACCTGTATCGCCTGCAAAACCGTATGGAACATCACGCCCTGCGTCGCGCCTGATTTTTCCTTTTTTAAACGCCCCCGCCCTCCGGCGGTTTTGGGCGGGAGCCTGCCATGAGTTTTGAAGCCTTTGGTCAGCCGCTGCTGACCTTCCCCGACGCAGAAAAAAGCCCGCTAAGTATCCGCGCCAAGGCGCTGGTGTTTGTTGATCCACGCTCGCGGCAGTTGCGCCAAGAGCTCGAGCAATTGGCGCCGCGTGCGATTTGCGTGCTGATTCGTGGCGAGACCGGTAGCGGCAAGGAGCTGCTGGCGCGGCACATCCATCGCGCCAGCGATCGCAGCGGGCTTTTCGTGTCGGTCAATTGCGGTGCAATCAGCCCGACCTATGCGGATGCCGAATTGTTCGGTTACGCAGCCGGCAGCTACACCGGGGCAGCGAGCAGCCGCGCGGGCTGGTTTGGGTCGGCCAACGGCGGCACCTTGTACCTGGATGAGATCGGCGACCTGCCGCTGCCGATTCAGATCAAACTGCTGGCGGCCCTGGAAAATCACGAAGTCACCCGCGTGGGCGCTCAACAGCCAAGCCCGGTGGACGTGCGATTGGTGGCCGCCACCAGCATTGACCTGGCGCAAGCCGTAGCTGCCGGGAAATTCCACGAACGTTTGTATCACTACCTCAGCGAAGGCCAGTTGGAGCTACCGGCGCTGCGCGAGCGGGTGGGCGATATTCTGTCGTTGTCCGAATACTTCCTCGGCATCTATAGCCAGCGCCTGGACTTGCCGGTGCCGTTGATCAGCGAGGCGGCGCAGCAAGTGCTGGAGCAGCACAGTTGGCCGGGTAATACCCGGGAGCTGGAGAACGTCATTCATTTTGCGTTGCTGGTCAGTACGGGCGACGAGATTCTGCCGGAGCATTTGAATTTGCCAACAGTGCCGAGTGCGCTTGAGCAAATCGAACGGCAGCTCAGGCATGTTCTCGCGAAGGGTTCCAATGCCGACAAGGCTGCCTTGAAACTGCTGCTCCATAACCACTCCGTCCTGTAGGAGTAAAGCTTGCTCGCGATTGGCCTCATTGGTGCAGACCGAGCCGCCCGGATCGCGAGCAAGCTTTGCTCACACATGTGTATGAACAAAATGGAATATCAAAGTAAATAAAAGATATTGTTAAGGAATAAAAAATCCCGGTATTGTCCGCGTCACGCCAGCGATAGCACTTCACTGGCACTCGTACTCTTAGCCGTCGTCGATGACGATCGCGATTTTCGATAAGGACACTGCATGAAAAAGGTTCTGTTGTTCACCGCATTGGCGGCTGCCCTGACCGCGGGCCTGGCCCAGGCCGGCGAAAAACTGGTAGTGGCGGCGACTCCGGTTCCACACGCCGAGATTCTGGAACTGATCAAGCCAACCCTCGCCAAAGAAGGCGTGGACCTGGAAATCAAGGTCTTCACCGACTACGTCCAACCCAACGTACAGGTCGATCAGAAGCGTCTGGACGCCAACTACTTCCAGACCCTGCCGTACCTGAACAGCTTCAACGAAGGCAAAGGCACTAACCTGGTGACCGTGATCGGCGTGCACGTCGAACCGTTCGGTGGCTACTCCAAGAAGGTCAAAAGCCTGGCTGAACTGAAAGACGGCGCGACCATCGCTATCCCGAACGAAGGCAGCAACAGCGGCCGTGCCCTGATCCTGCTGCAGAAGGCTGGCCTGATCGAGTTGAAAGACCCGAAAAACGCTCTGGCCACTCCGAAGGACATTGCCAAGAACCCGCATAACTTCAAGTTCAAGGAACTCGAATCGGCCATGCTGCCGCGGGTTCTGGATCAGGTCGATCTGGACATGATCAACACCAACTACGCGCTGGAAGCCGGCCTGAACCCGGCTAAAGACGCCCTGGTCATCGAAGGTGCCGATTCGCCTTACGTGAACTTCCTGGTGGCCCGTCCGGACAACAAGGACAGCGTTGCCATTCAGAAGCTGGCCAAGGCGTTGACCAGTCCTGAAGTGAAGGCTTTCATCGCGAAGAAATACAGCGGCGCGGTACTGCCTGCGTTCTGATTTGTTCGCTAACCGCATCACGGTTGCAAACGCCGACGGCTGATAGAGCGTCGGCGTTTTTTTATGCCCCCGAAAAGCATCTCTGACAGGTGTCAGCCACTGGATTTGAGTGCGGGCAATGGTCATCGGACCTCCAACCCGGTAATGATACGGTTCAAAAGCCCGGGGGGTAGTAGCGTAAGGGGTTTATTTGACGCCCATCAGAGGCACCCTTGGAACCCTGTTCTAAGCTCACAGTCGTATCGACAATCGCACGCCCGTACTACGCAAAGGAGTCTGCATGGCTGGTCCTAGAATAAAACTGGTGGTTGGGCTGGGCCTGTTGGCTTTGTTGACCGCCTGCGGTGACGAAAAACCGGTCGAGAAGGACCGCCCGCGGGTGTTCGTGCAGGAGGTCAAACCGGCGGATTACGCGGCCTCGGTGACCCTGACGGGGGATGTCCAGGCACGGGTCCAGACCGAACTTTCGTTTCGGGTCGGCGGCAAGATCATCCAGCGCATGGTCGATGTCGGGGACCGCGTGACGGCCAGGCAAGTGTTGGCCAAGCTGGACCCCAAGGACCTGCAGACCAATGTCGACTCGGCGCAGGCCCAGGTCACCGCCGAACAGGCGCGGGTCAAACAGACTGCTGCGGCGTTCGTGCGCCAGCAAAAACTCCTGCCCAAGGGTTACACCAGCCAAAGCGAATACGATTCCGCCCAGGCCGCCTTACGCAGCAGCCAGAGCGCGTTGACGGCGGCCCAGGCCCAGTTGGCCAATGCCCGTGAACAACTGAGCTACACCTCGTTGATCGCTGACGCACCGGGCGTGATTACTGCGCGCCAGGCCGAAGTCGGCCAGGTGGTGCAGGCCACGGTGCCGATTTTCAGCCTGGCCCGGGATGGCGAGCGCGATGCGGTGTTCAACGTCTATGAGTCGCTGCTGACCGAAGCCCCGGAAGACAAGACGGTGGTCGTCAGCCTGCTGGACAACCCGGCAATCAAGACCACCGGCACCGTTCGCGAAGTCACGCCTGCGGTCTCTGCACAAACCGGCACCGTACAGGTCAAGGTCACCCTTCATGGTTTGCCTGATGGCATGCAACTGGGTTCTGTGGTGAGCGCCACGGCCAAGACCCCGGGCAAGTCTGCCGTGGTGCTGCCGTGGTCGGCGCTGACCAAAAACATCAGCGAGCCTGCGGTGTGGCGAGTGGACGGTGAAGGCAAGGCGCAACTGCACACGGTCACTGTCGGCCGATACCTGACCGGTAAAGTCATCATCAGCGACGGCTTGAATGCGGGCGACAAAGTCATCATCGCCGGCGGGCAATTGCTGCACCCTGGGGTAAAAGTGGAAATCGCCGAGAACACCTACAAGGATCTGGAAGTGGGGAACCAGCCATGAAGCGCCTGTTGCTGGTATTGGCCGGGGTCATGTTGGCAGCCTGCTCGAAGAAAGAACCACCGCCGGAGCCGGTGCGCCCGGTGCTGTCGATCAAGGTCCAGGTGCTCAACGAGGAAACCCTTGGTCGCTTCGCCGGCAGTATCCAGGCGCGCTACGAGAGTAACGTCGGGTTCCGCGTGCCCGGGCGCATCGCCAGCCGTAATGTCGATGTGGGCGCCGAAGTCGAGAAAGGCGCTTTGCTCGCCACGCTCGACCCCACGGATCAGCAGAACCAGTTGCGCGCTGCCCAGGGTGATCTGGCGAAGATCCAGGCCCAGCTCATCAACGCCCAGGCCAATGCCCGGCGCCAGCAGGAGCTGTTCAATCGCGGAGTCGGCGCGCAGGCTCAGCTGGACATTGCCCTGACCGACCTGAAAACCACTCAGGCGTCCCTTGATCAAGCCAAGGCCGCCGTCAATCAGGCCAAGGACCAACTCGGCTACGTCGAGCTGCGCACCGACCACAAGGCCATCGTCACCGCGTGGAATGCCGAAGCCGGCCAGGTCGTCACCGCAGGTCAGCAAGTGGTCACACTGGCCCAACCGGATATCAAGGAGGCGGTGATTGACCTGCCGGACACCTTGGTCGACCAGTTGCCCCCGGACGTGGTATTCCAGGTGGCCGCGCAGCTGGACCCGAGCATCACCAGCACCGCCATCGTTCGCGAAATCGAACCGCAGGCGCAGAGCGCAACCCGCACCCGGCGCGCGCGCCTGACCCTGGCCGATTCACCCCCTGGCTTTCGCCTGGGTACGGCCATCAGCGTGACGCTCAGTTCGGCGATCAAGCCGCGTATCGAATTGCCGGTCACCGCCTTGCAGGAAGTCGATGGCAAGACGCGAATCTGGGTGATCGATGCACAAAGCCAAACCGTTTCCCCGCGAGACGTCAATGTGATCAGCCGTACGGACGACTCGGTGGTGCTGGCCGATGGCGTGAAATCTGGTGAGCGCGTGGTCAGTGCCGGCGTGAACAGCCTGAAGCCCGGGCAAAAAGTGAAAATCGACGAGGAAAGCCCACAATGAAAGGGAGTTTCAATTTATCCGAATGGGCCCTCAAGCATCAGTCGTTTGTCTGGTATCTGATGTTCGTCGCGCTGCTGATGGGCGTGTTCTCCTACATGAACCTGGGTCGCGAGGAAGACCCCTCGTTCACCATCAAGACCATGGTCATCCAGACCAACTGGCCGGGGGCGACCCAGGAGGAAACCCTCAAGCAGGTCACTGACCGCATCGAGAAAAAACTCGAAGAGCTTGATTCCCTCGACTACGTCAAAAGCTACACCCGGCCCGGCGAATCCACGGTGTTCGTCTACCTGCGCGACACCACCAGTGCCAAAGACATCCCGGAAATCTGGTACCAGGTGCGCAAGAAGATCAACGACATCCGCGGTGATTTTCCGCAGGGTATTCAAGGGCCGGGATTCAACGACGAGTTCGGTGATGTGTACGGTTCGGTGTACGCCTTCACCTCTGATGGTTTGTCGCTGCGCCAGCTGCGCGATTACGTCGAGCAGGTTCGCGCGCAGATCCGCGACGTGCCAGGGTTGGGCAAGGTCGAAATGGTTGGCGAGCAGGACGAAGTGATTTACCTGAACTTCTCCACGCGCAAACTCGCGGCCCTGGGCATCGATCAGAGCCAGGTGGTGCGGAGCCTGCAATCGCAGAACGCGGTGACCCCTGCCGGTGTGATCGAGGCAGGCCCTGAGCGGATTTCGGTGCGCACGTCCGGCCAGTTCGATTCGGAAAAAGACCTGGCGGACGTCAATCTCAAGCTCAATGATCGTTTCTATCGCCTGGCTGACATCGCTGACATAAGCCGCGGTTACGTCGACCCGGCGACGCCCGAATTCCGTTTCAACGGCCAGACCGCCATCGGCCTGGCCATCGCCATGAAGAAGGGTGGCAACATCCAGGAGTTCGGCAAGGCCCTGCATCAACGCATGGAAGAACTGACCGCTGACCTGCCGGTCGGTGTGGGCGTGCACAGCGTCTCCGACCAGGCTGAAGTGGTGGAAAAAGCCGTCGGCGGCTTCACCAGCGCATTGTTCGAAGCGGTGGTGATCGTACTGATCGTCAGCTTCATCAGCCTCGGCGTGCGTGCCGGGCTGGTGGTGGCGTGTTCGATTCCGCTGGTGCTGGCGATGGTCTTCGTCTTCATGGAGTACAGCGGCATCACCATGCAGCGGATCTCTCTCGGCGCCTTGATCATCGCCCTTGGCCTGCTGGTGGACGACGCCATGATCACGGTGGAGATGATGGTCACGCGCCTGGAGATGGGCGAAACCAAGGAGCAGGCGGCGACCTTCGCCTATACCTCCACGGCCTTCCCGATGCTCACCGGTACGCTGGTAACCGTAGCCGGCTTCGTGCCGATCGGCCTCAACGCCAGCTCGGCGGGCGAGTACACCTTCACGCTGTTCGCGGTGATCGCGGTGGCGATGCTGGTGTCATGGGTGGTGGCGGTGCTGTTTGCCCCGGTGATCGGCGTGCATATTCTCAGTGCCAATGTGAAGCCGCACAACGCCGAACCCGGCCGTATCGGGTGGGCGTTCAATGGCGGGATGTTGTGGGCCATGCGCAATCGCTGGTGGGCGATCGGCATCACCATTGCGCTGTTCGCGGCGTCGGTGTTCTGCATGCAATTCGTGCAGAACCAGTTCTTCCCGTCCTCGGACCGTCCGGAAATTCTCGTCGACCTGAACCTGCCGCAAAACGCTTCCATCGCCGAAACCCGCAAGGCGGTGAACAAGCTCGAAGAAACGCTCAAGGGCGACCCGGATATCGTGCGCTGGAGCACCTATATCGGCGAAGGTGCGATCCGTTTCTACCTGCCCCTCGACCAGCAATTGCAGAACCCGTACTACGCGCAACTGGTCATCGTCAGCAAGGGCCTGGAGTCGCGCGAGGCCCTGAGCCAGCGCTTGCGTGAACGCCTGCGCAAGGATTTCGTCGGCATCGGCAGCTACGCCCAGGCCCTGAAAAGGGGCCCGCCGGTCGGGCGGCCCATCCAGTACCGGGTCAGCGGCAAGGACATCGATCAAGTGCGCAAGCATGCGATCGAGCTGGCCACCGAGCTGGACAAGAATTCGCACATTGGCGAGATCATTTACGACTGGAACGAGCCGGGTAAAGTCCTGCGCATCGACATCGCCCAGGACAAGGCACGGCAGCTGGGGCTGTCCTCGGAAGACGTGGCCAACCTGATGAACAGCATCGTAGTGGGCGCCCCCGTCACCCAGGTGGATGACGATATCTATCTGATCAACGTGGTGGGACGCGCAGTGGACGCCGAACGCGGCACGCCGGAGACCCTGCAGAACCTGCAGATCGTGACTTCCAGTGGTACGTCGATTCCGCTGCTGTCGTTCGCCACCGTGCGCTACGAACTTGAGCAGCCGCTGGTGTGGCGTCGCGATCGCAAGCCGACCATCACCATCAAGGCGGCGGTGCGGGACGAGATTCAGCCCACCGACCTGGTCAAGCAACTCAAGCCGGCCATCGAGCAGTTCGCCTCGACATTGCCGGTCGGCTACAAGGTGGCCACCGGTGGTACGGTCGAGGAAAGCGGCAAGGCCCAGGGCCCGATCGCCAAGGTCGTGCCGCTGATGCTGTTCCTGATGGCGACATTCCTGATGATCCAGTTGCACAGCGTGCAGAAGCTGTTCCTGGTGGCCAGCGTCGCGCCGCTCGGATTGATCGGCGTGGTACTGGCGCTGATCCCCACCGGCACGCCGATGGGTTTCGTGGCGATCCTGGGGATTCTTGCGCTGATCGGTATCATCATCCGTAACTCGGTGATCCTGGTGACGCAGATCGAGGCTTTTGAGAAAGACGGCTACTCGCCGTGGGACTCGGTAGTGCAAGCCACGGAGCATCGGCGCCGGCCGATTCTGCTCACGGCAGCGGCAGCGAGCCTTGGGATGATCCCGATTGCCCGGGAAGTATTCTGGGGGCCCATGGCCTACGCGATGATCGGCGGGATCATCATTGCGACCTTGCTGACGCTGCTGTTTTTGCCGGCACTGTATGTGGCCTGGTACAAGATTCGCGAGCCGGAACCAGAAGCGCAGTAAAGCGAGCGCTCCGCGCTCATCGCGGGCAAGCCCGCTCCCACAGGTATCAGGGAGGATCACATTTTGTGATCCGACCTTAATCACTGTGGGAGCGGGCTTGCCCGCGATGGCGTCCTGCCAGATTACCCGGGCTTACGCCACACACTCGCCAACCACGGCTGCTGCTCCTGCGGCAGCCCTGCCGGGCGATAGTAATGCTCCAACTCCACAAACCCCGCCTCGGCCAGCAATTGCTGCCACGTCTTCCAGTCATGATAGGCCCCATACCGCGGCCCGTTCCAACCTTCCTCGTTCTGCCCGCGAGGATTTGAGCTGAACAACACGCCTCCTGGCTTCAACGCCCCGCGCAACGCCTTCAGCACCCTCGGCAGCTCTTGGCGCGGGATGTGAAACAGCACGGCATTGGCAAAAATCCCGTCAAAGCGTTCACCGGGCAAATCCAGCTTCAGAAAGTCCTGCTGCCAGACCTCACAGCCACTGTCTGCACGCGCCATCTGCGCGAACTGCTCCGAGCCGTCCAGGCCCACAGCCGTGTGGCCCATGCGGGAAAACGTCTGCAGATCGCGCCCCGGGCCACAGCCGAAATCGAGAATGTCGAAAGGCGCGCTACCCTGGATATGCCGCAGCAGAGCGTCGATATTCTGGCTGACATCATGATCGCGAGTACCTTCGCGAAACTCCTCGGCCACCGAGTTGTAATGGCCCAGTGTGGTGGAGGTGATTTTTTCCAGGTCGTCTGGGGTCTGCTTCATGGTGGGCTGCGCGGCAATGGGGATGCGCCGAATATACGCCATCAGGCTGGTGGCTGCCGCGCAGCCATTCGCGAGCAAGCCGCATTCCCTGTAGGAGCGAGCCTGCTCGCGAAAAATTCAAGAACGACGCGTGCATTCTGTAAGCCCGCGTAATCGTTGACGTCCATCGCGAGCAAGCTCGCTCCTACAGTGATTCTGTGTGCGCCGCAGAACCCTGTGGGAGCGAGCTTGCTCGCGAAGGCGGCCTCAAGGAACACCCGTCAAGTCAGTCCTGTGCCTGCTTCATCCCCAGGCAATCAATCGACCGGTCAACCATGGCCTTGGCGATCTCCAGCAAATGCCAAATCGAATACACCATGGCTCGGTCGGCCCCCTTGAGGTGGTCGCCACACTGATAGGCCGTGACCGATGCACAGCGCAACAAATCGGCGATGTAGAGTTGGGTGTCTTCGAAGCTTACATCGTTGCTGACGTTGTAGAACCTGAGCTCATCGGGAGCCGACGGTTGTTCGCCGGTCAGGTAGAAATCGATGGCACGGTAGAGTGCGGAGCGGTCTCTTTGGAGGTCATCGTTCCTGGTTGCATTGGAGGGTGGATCGGGGACAGGCTTTTTCATCCGTGTTGCTCCTATTGATACGTGGGAGCCGACACTTCTCGCCTACTAAAACGAGGGTGGCAGCTGTGCGCAGGTTAGTAGACCGGTCAATAGGAAACCCGGCGCACCCGGAGGTGCCCCACGCACAGCCGCCATATTCATTACCCGGCAAAAACTGCCGGGCATGAGTATGGGACGCTATGCACCTATTGTTCGGGCTACTAAACCCGGTCACTGATGAGCAGTGACGGGCCGAGATTAGACGCGGAAATCTGTAGGCGCAAGCGGGCGAAATAATCTAGGAAATTTCCTGCAAAGGGAAGGGAACATGCGTGTAGGAACGCTGATTTTTCTGTCAGAAAACTTCCCGGTTTGTACCGTTTTTCCGATCGCCAAGATCGCAGCCTTCGGCAGCTCCTACAGGAGCGTGGTGATCCGCACATCCTCGGTGAACATTTATCACTGTAGGAGCTGCCGCAGGCTCGGGCCGCGATCGGACGATCTTTTGATCTTGATTCAACGCTTGTTCAAGCCCCGCGCCAGGCGATCCCCGCCCAGCTGGATAATCGCCACCAAGACCACCAGCAACACAATCACCGTCAACATGATCTGGCTGTCAAAGCGCTGATAGCCGTACCGATACGCGATGTCACCCAGCCCACCGGCACCAATCGCGCCGGCCATGGCCGATGAGTTGATCATGGTGACCAGGGTGATGGTGAACCCGCCAACAATCCCCGGCAGCGCTTCAGGCAACAGCACGTGCCAGACAATGTGCCAGCGCCGGCAGCCCATCGCTTGCGCCGCTTCGATCAGCCCATGATCCACCTCGCGCAGGCTGACCTCGGCAATGCGCGCAAAGAATGGTGTGGCGGCAATCGTCAGGGGCACCACGGCCGCCCAGACGCCGTAGGTAGTGCCGACGATCAGTCGGGTGAATGGAATCAGGGCCACCATCAGAATCAGGAACGGGATCGAGCGAAACAGGTTCACGAACGCGCCCAATGCTCGGTTGAGCGCCGGCGCTTCGTAGATGCCGCCCTTGGCGCTGGTGACCAGAATGACCGCCAGCGGAATGCCCGCCAGCAGCGCGATCAATGACGAGACACCCACCATCAGGAAGGTGTCGATAAAGCCTTGCAGCAAGCGATCAAACCACATAGCCAAGCACCTCTACCTGTTGCGCCCATTGCCCGGCGCGTTGGCGCAGTTGCTCAGTGCCCAGAGACGAGCCTGACACCGCCAGCAGCAGTTGCCCCAGGGCATGTCCCTGAATCCGTTCAACACCACCTTGCAGCAGGCGCACGCGACCGCCGAGTGCGCTGAACAGCGCAGCCAGGTCGGGCTCGCCGGTGGCGCTGCCGGTGAACTGCAGGCGCAGCACCACCGCTGCATCTGGCGACGGTGGTTGTGGCTGCAAACGGCTTTGCAATTCCTGCGGCAAGGCGTGTTGCAGCGGCGCAAGCAGGGTCTTGCTGACTTCGTGCTGCGGGTTGCCAAACACCTCCCAGACCGGGCCCTGCTCGACGATGTGTCCATGTTCCAGCACCACGACGCGGTCGCAGATGTCGCGGATCACCGCCATCTCGTGGGTGATCAGCACGATGGTCAGGCCCAGGCGCTGATTGATCTCGCGCAGCAGGCCGAGGATCGATTGGGTGGTCTCCGGGTCCAGTGCCGAGGTGGCTTCGTCGCACAGCAGAATCTGCGGGTCGTGCACCAGGGCCCGGGCGATGCCGACTCGCTGTTTCTGCCCGCCGGACAACTGTGCCGGGTAGGCCTTGTGCTTGCCTTCCAGGCCGACCAGCTCCAGCAGTTCGCGCACTTTGCGCTCGCGTTTTTCCTTCGGTACACCCGCCACTTTCAGCGGCAACTCGACGTTCTGCCACACCGTCTTGGCGGACATCAGGTTGAAGTGCTGGAAGATCATGCCGATGCGTCGCCGCAGCGCCACCAGGCGTTCTTCATCGAACTCGCCGATGTCGACCTGATCGATCAGCACCCGTCCGCTACTCGGTTGCTCGAGGCGGTTGATGGTGCGGATCAGCGACGATTTGCCGGCGCCGCTGCGGCCGATGATGCCGAACACTTCGCCGCGCTGGATCGCCAGGTCGATGCCGTGCAGGGCCGCCACCGGACCCTGCTGGCCATTGTAGGTTTTGCCCAGGCCAACGAAGCGCACGTGGGCGCGGTTCAGTTCCGGGTGCAGTTGGGCTTGTTGCGCATTACGTTGCTCTGGAATATCCAGTCGCAGCTGGGTGGCAGCGCTCATTCTCAGCTTTCCCAGCCAGCTTGATAGAGCTTGCCGTGGGCCTGGTCCAGGGCGGCGCGAACGGCTGGCGAATGCTGGTAGATGTCGACGAACTTGATCAGGCGCGGGTCGGTTTTGCTCTTGGGCTGGATCACGAATTGGATCACGTATTCCTTGTGATCAAGGCCGTCGAACAGCAGGGCAGAGCCAGCATCAAAAGTCTTGGACAGGCGGATGTAGGCCGGGTAGCCCTGTACCAGGTCGGCGTCATCGTATGCGCGTACCAGTTGCACAGCTTCGACCTGGAGAATCTTGATTTTCTTCGGATTGGCGACGATGTCTTCTTCGGTGGCCTTGTAGCCGACACCCTGCTTGAGGGTGATCAGGCCGGCCTTGGCCAACAGTTGCAGGCCGCGGCCGCTGTTGATCGGGTCGTTGGCGATCGCGACGGTGGCGCCTTCTGGTAATTCATCGAAGCTTTTGTATTTTTTCGAGTAGAGGCCGACGTTATTGATGATTCCTGGCGCGAACGGCACCAGGTCAAACCCTGCGGCGGCCTTGGCATTTTCCAGGAACGGGATGTGCTGGAAATAGTTCACGTCAATGTCGCCGGCGGCGAGGCTGACGTTGGGGGCGATCCAGTCGCTGAACTCGACGAGTTCGACTTTCAGGCCCTGCTTGTTGGCCTCTTCGACAGCGGCTTCCAGGGGAATGGCAAAGGCGGCGGTGGTACCGATTTTCAGTGGGGCGTCAGCGGCGAAGGTCACCGAGCTGAAGAGGCCGAGGGCCAGGGCCAGTGCTTTGACTGGGTGAGAGATGAGTTTTTTGGTCATGATGGTTTTTCCAGTCAGTGCATGAAATTGGGGTGTTTGGTCGAATGTCATCGCGAGCAAGCTCTGCTCCCACAGGGTTCTCAGGTGCTCACTCCACCCTGTGGGAGCAAGGCTTGCCCGCGATGCTCTTAGCGGCGGAACTCGGCGCCGATGTGTTGCGCTGGCAAATGCGCCTGCGCGTGGAACAGCTTCTCCCGCAGGCTGCCGTCGTCGTAAGCGGTCTTGTACGACCCTCGCCGCTGCAACTCCGGAATCACCAGCTCGATGAAGTCCACATAGCTTTCCGGTGTGACGATGCGCGTCAGGTTGAAGCCGTCGAGACCGGTCTCAGCGATCCACGATTCCAGTTCATCGGCCACTTGCTCCGGCGAACCGACCACGGTGATGTAACGGCCACCGAGGGCGTGTTGTTCGAGCAATTTGCGCCGGGTCCAGTCGTTGTTCTGCAGGTTTTTGGTCGCTGACTGGATGGCGTTGCTCTTTACGTACTGGATCGGCTCATCGATTTCGTATTCGGCGAAATCGATCCCGGTAGACGCCGAGAAGTGCGCCACGCCGGCTTCCGCGCTGGCGTAGCTCAGGTACTCGGCATGCTTGTTCCAGGCCAGTTCTTCGGTGGCGCCGACGATCACGTTCAACCCCATGAACACCTTGATGTCCTCGGGGTTGCGCCCGGCCTCGACGGCACTGGCGCGCACCTTGTCCACTTGGGCCCTGGTCGACGGTTTGTTCTGGCCGCTGATGAACACGCACTCGGCGTGACGCCCGGCAAACAGCAATCCGCGATCCGAGCTGCCAGCCTGGAACAGCACCGGCGTGCGTTGCGGTGAGGGTTCGCAGAGGTGATAACCCTCGACCTGATAGAACTCACCCTCGTGCTCGACCTTGTGCACTTTGTCTGGTTGCGCATAGACGCGTTGCACGGGGTCGTTCACCACTGCGCCGTCTTCCCAGCTGCCTTCCCAGAGCTTGTAGAGCACTTGCAGGTACTCATCAGCCTGGTCGTAGCGACGGTCGTGTTCGACCTGTTCGCGCAAGCCCATGGCCTTGGCCGCGCTGTCGAGATAACCGGTGACGATGTTCCAGCCAACCCTGCCGCGGCTCAGGTGGTCGAGCGTGGACATGCGCCGGGCGAACAGGTACGGCGGCTCATAAGTAAGGTTTGCCGTCAGGCCGAAACCCAGGTGGCGGGTGACGGCGGCCATGGCTGAAACCAGCAGTAGGGGATCGTTGACGGGCAGCTGGATCGATTCTTTGAGCGGCACGTCCACCGAATTCTGGTAGACGTCATACACCCCGACGATGTCGGCGATGAACAAGCCATCGAACAGGCCGCGCTCGAGCAGTTGCGCCAGTTCGGTCCAGTATTCGATGGTTTTATATTGGGTGGAGTTGTCCCGTGGATGGGTCCACAGCCCGTGATTGATGTGCCCGATGCAGTTCATGTTGAACGCATTGAGCAGGATCTTCTTCTTGGCAACGGTCATCAGATGGTCCCCCGTAGTGGCGGGTTTTCATCGTTGAGGTAGTAGTTGCCCACGGCGTGGTATTTCCAGCGCACCGGGTCATGCAGGGTATGTACCCGGGCGTTGCGCCAGTGGCGATCCAGGCCATGTTCGATCAGCGTCGCCTGGCTGCCTGCCAATTCGAACAGTGTGCTGCCCGCCGCGAGAGAGATTTCGGTGCTGATCGCGCGGGCTTCGGCGACGGCAATCGAGGCTGCCGCGACGGTTGCGGCCTGGGTGTCGGCCTGGGCCTTGTCGAGGTATTCACCGGCGCGTTCCAGGAGCGCTTCGGCTGCGTGGAGGCGAATGCTCAAGTGGCCGAAGCTTTTGATGGTCAGAGGGTCTTCAGTGGCCTTTTCGTGGGTGGCGTCAATCCATGGCCGGGTCTTGGTGCGCACGAAGTGCAGCGCATCTTCGTAGGCGGCGCGGGCGATACCGGTGTCGATGGCCGCGTGGAGAATCTGCGCCAGGGGGCCGACTGGCGTTGGCCGCTCGAAAGCGCTTTGAAACGGGATCACGTCCTCGGCCGCGACGAACACATCTTCGAATACTACTGAGCCGCTGCCGGTGGTGCGCTGGCCGAACCCGCTCCAGTCGTCGATCACCGTCAGGCCTTTGCTGTCGCGCGGCACGAACGCCAGTTGCTGTACCCCATGCTCGTCCACCACCGAGGTTGGGATGCGCTGGGCATAGATCGCGCCGGTGGCGTAGAACTTGCGCCCGTTAATGCGATAGCCGTCGCCCTCCCTGGTCAGGCGAGTGACGCGGTCGTGGGCGGTTTTGGTGCCCAGTTCGGCGAGCGCATTGCCCAAGCGCTGGCCGGCCAATACTTCGGTGTACAGGCGTTTTTTCTGGTCTTCACTGCCGTTTACCCGCAGCACTTCGAGGGCGTAGAAATGGTTTTGCGGAATTTGTCCCAGGGAACCATCTGCCTGGGCGATCAGGGCGATGACCTTGGCCAATGTGACGTTGGACACGCCGGCGCCGCCATATTCTTCAGGCACGCTGATGCCCCAGAGGCCCGAGCGCGAAAACACTTCAAGTTCCGGGTGTGGCAAACGGCGTTCGCGGTCGCGCAGGGCGCTGTCGCGTTTGAAATCATCGGCCAGGTCACTGGCGACGACCAAGGCTTGCTCATCGCTGGTTATGACCGCGACGTGGTGAGAAAGAGGCATGTGCTTCTCCAGAGATCTGGTCAAAAGTGTTCCGGGGGTCAAATCCAGGAATGACGAGCCGGCAGGGTGCCGTTCAAGTGGTAAGTGCCGACCGCGTGATATTTCCAGCGCACCGGATCGTGCAGCGTGTGCACCCGGGCGTTACGCCAGTGGCGGTCGAGATTGAATTCAGCGAGGGTGGCGCGACTGCCAGCCAGTTCGAAGAGTTTTTCACTGGCCTGTAGCGAGATCTCGGTGGTCAGCACTTTGGCTTCGGCCACGGCTATCGAGGCTCGGGCCGCAGACTCGGCAGTCAGCGGCGTGGCGCTGACCTGATCGAGGACTTTGCCGGCTTTGCGCAACAGCGCTTCGGCTGCGTGCAGTTCGATTTTCAGCTTGCCGATGTCGGCGATCACATAGAGGTCGTCACTGGCTCGTTCGACCTGGGCATCGATCCATGGCCGGGCACGGGTTTTCACGAACTCGATGGCGTCGTCGATGGCGCCCCGGGCGATACCGGCGTCAATCGCGGCCTGAATCAACTGCGAGACGGCGCCCTGGATATTGGGCGTGTCATTGATCTTCCAGTTGTCCACCACCAGTTCGGCTTCGACCTGCACATTGTTCAGCAGGAGGGTGCCGCTGGCGGTAGTGCGCTGGCCAAAACCCGACCAGTCATCAACGATGCGCAAACCCGGCGTGCCGCGACGAACGAAGGCCAGGACTTGCTTGCCATCGTCGTTGAGCGCCTTGACCGCTACCCAATGGGCGAACAGCGCGCCGGTTGAATAGAATTTCTGCCCGTTGATCACAAAATCGTCGCCGCTCGGGGTGATTCGCGCCTTGAGTTCCAGAGTGTTTTTGGTGCCGCGCTCTGGACCGGCATTACCGATCCGCCAGCCTTGAAGCACGCTGGTGAACAGCTGCTTTTTTTGCGCATCGGTGGCGCTGCCGAGCAGCAGGTGAAGGATGCCGAACTGGTTCTGCGGGATTTGACCCAATGCCGGGTCGGCCGCGGAAATAATCGCGAATACCTCGGCCAGGGTCACGAAGGAGACCTGCGAGCCGCCGTATTCGCGGGGAATGGAAATACTGCCCAGGCCGCTACGGGTGAACTGTTCGATTTCCGACCAAGGCAGCTTGCGCTGCTGGTCGCGCCTGGCTGCTTGCAGGCGCGCGACCTGCGCGAGTTCACGAGCGGCCTTGATGGCTTGCGCATCGTTGCGCAGCACCTGTGCTGGCAATACCAACGGGGCGATGTCCAGATCACTCTGGACGAGTGCATCTGCCAGACTGGACATCAGTGCCACTCCTTGGCTGCACGCAATGCCCTGGCGTTCTGCACTGGGGTGATTGTGTTCCGGACCATACCTACCTCACATCTTCATGGAAACGCCGCGCGAAATGGCGGCGAACGAAATCAAGAATGTCCGGTGGTCCGGTGCATATACCGTAAACGTGTATAAATAATAAATAAACTAACTTTTAGGAATATGCATAGAAGGTATGGCTGACGCTTACTCCCACGCAGACGCCTCGGTGTGAGCCGCACACGGTTTTTGAATTTGTACGCAAGGGAGACTTCCATCCTTGGAAGTTAAAAGTAGTGCGGGGAGGTTATGCGTGGGTGTTGTTCAGAAACTTGCTAAGGAATTGTTTAGTCCGTTCTTCTTTAGGGTTGGCAAACAATGCTTTCGCCTCGCCTTGTTCCACGATCACGCCCTTGTCGAAAAACACCACGCGGTTGGCGACATCCCGGGCGAACCCCATTTCATGAGTCACGATAACCATGGTGCGCTTCTCCTCGGCCAGTCCGCGGATGGTCGCCAGCACTTCACCCACCAGCTCCGGATCCAGCGCTGAAGTCGGTTCATCGAACAGAATCACTTCCGGCTCCATCGCCAGCGCCCGGGCAATTGCCACGCGCTGTTGCTGGCCACCGGAGAGGCGCCTTGGATAGGCGTCTTCCTTGCCGGCCAGGCCGACCTTGGCCAAGAGCTTCTTACCCAAGGCAACAGCCTCGGCCTGGGGGATTTTTTTCACCACGATCGGCCCTTCGATGACATTTTCCAGGGCGGTGCGATGGGGGAACAGGTTGAAGTTCTGAAACACGAAACCCACGTGCTGGCGCAGGCGGCGCACCAGGCTTTGCTGCTGGTTCAGTGGACGGCTGCCATCGATTTCGATGTCGCCGACCTTGATCCGGCCGCTGGTGGGTTCTTCTAGAAAGTTCAGGCAGCGCAGGAAGGTGGTTTTGCCCGAGCCGCTAGGCCCGATGATCGCCACTACCTCGCCGGCCTTCACCTGCAGGTCGATGCCGTTAAGCACCACCTGACCCTTGAACTGCTTTGTCAGTTTTTCCACGACAATCATTGGGTCAGGACTCCTGGTCGTGCCGATTGACCCGCTCTTCCAACTTGTTCTGCAGGTGCGACAGCACCGTGGCCAGAATCCAGTAGATCAGTGCGGCGGCAAGATACATGGTGAAGATTTCGAAGGTGCGAGCTGTGATCAGCTGCGCCTGGCGGAACAGTTCCGGCACCTGGATGGTGGCTGCCAGGGCGGTGTCCTTGACCAGCGAAATGAAGCTGTTGCCCAGTGGCGGCAGGGCCGTGCGCATCGCTTGCGGCAGAATGGCCCGGCGCAAGGTCTGCGCACGGGTCATGCCGATACTCGCGGCGGCTTCCCATTGGCCGCGTTCGATGGAGCTGATCGCAGCCCGCAGGATTTCGCAGGCGTAGGCGGCCATGTTCAGCGAGAAGCCAATCAGGGCCGCTGGCAACGGATCAAGTTCGACACCCAGTTGCGGCAGGCCGTAATAGATCACGAACAGTTGCACCAGCAACGGTGTGCCGCGAAAGAACGACACGTAGATGCGGGCGATCCAGCTCACCAGCTTGAAGCGCGACAAGCGCATCAAGGCCAGGCCAAAGCCCATCAGCAGGCCGAAAAACATGCCGCCCAGGCTCAAGATCACCGTGTAGTACGCGCCCTTCAGCAGGAAAGGCGCGGAATCCAGCGCGAGTTTGAAAGCCTCTTCCATTATTTAGTGACGTCAGCGTTGAAGTATTTTTCCGAAAGCTTGGTCAGTGTGCCGTCGGCACGCAGCTTGTCGATCGCCTTGTTCACGGCCGCCAGCAGTTCAGGTTCGCCTTTACGCAGGGCGATACCGGCTTCCTGACGGGAGAACGGTTCGCCGGCGGCGGTGGTGTCCTTGGCCTTTTTGGCGTATTCCAGCGCTGCAAGGCGGTCGATCAGGATGGCGTCGATACGACCCACTCGCAGGTCCTGGAACTTGGTCGGATCATCTTCGTAAGTGCGCACGTCGGCGCCCGGTACGTTGGCTTTTACCCACTGTTCGTAGTTGGTGCCCAGGCCCACGCCGACTTTCTTGCCAGCCAGGTCGTTGGCGGTTTTGATGGTGTCCTTGTTCTTGGTCAGAACCAGCGCCTGAATCCCGGAAACGGTGTACGGTTCGGAGAAGTCGTACTTCTTCTTGCGCTCTTCGGAAATGGTGACCTGGTTGACCACGGCGTCGAGGCGCTTGGATTCCAGCGCCGCGAGGATCCCGTCCCATTTGGTCGGTTGCAGCTTCACTTTCACGCCCAGCTCTTTGGCCAGGGCTTCGGAGAATTCAACTTCGAAGCCGGCCAGTTTGCCGTCGGCGTCGACGAAACTGAACGGTGGGTAGGTGCCTTCCAGGCCGACGTTGATCACGCCTGCGTCCTTGATTTTTTGCAGTTGCTCACCGGCAACGGCCTGGCCGATCAGGCCGGCGCTCAGCGCCAGGCCCAGCGAACCTACCAGCAGATTTCGACGGAGTACGGAAAAATTCATGACAAGCCCCTGTGGTTTCTTATGGGAAGACGCTTTAGGAAAGTTGGCAAATTCGGGATTGAAGCGACTGCACGATGCTGCCCTGAAGCAGCATATGTGTTTTGCCACAAATTCGCCTGCGGCGCGACTATATGATGATGTTGATAGATAATAAAATAATAAATATCGATTCTATTATTCGCTCAAAGAATAAGCGGCATACCACTGTAGGAGCTGCCGAAGGCTGCGATCTTTTGATTTTACAACCCGTTAAAGGAAATCCTTGTAAGCAAACAACGCCGGCGCCCCACCCGTGTGCAGGAATATGATCGGTCCCTCATCAAAACGCTGGCGGCCAATGCCGTCGAGCAATCCAGCCATGGCTTTGCCGGTGTAAACAGGGTCCAGCAACAAGCCTTCCTGACTCGCCACAAGCTTCACCGCCGATAACGTCCCTGCATTCGGTTCGCCATAACGCGGGCCGAAATACTCGTCCCACAATTGCACTTTGAAGGCTGGCGGCAGGCTCATACCCATCAGCTCTGCCGTGCGCTCGGCCAGCCCCTGCACCTTGGGTCGCTGCTCTTCATCGTTGCGCGATACGGTCACCCCGATCACTGGCAAATCCGGCAGTACTTCGCTCAAAGCCAAGGCCAGACCGCTGTGGGTCCCAGCGCTCCCGGAAGCGAGGACCACTGCGGCAAAGGTCAGGCCGGTGTCCTTGATCTGCTCGGCCAACTCGAGGCCGGCGCGCACGTAGCCCAGTGCACCCAGGGCATTCGAACCGCCAATCGGCACAACATAAGGATTCTTGCCATTGTTACGCAGGCGATCTGCCAGGGCCTGCAGTTGGCCGTCGGCGTCGTCGAGGTTTTCCACCCATTCAACCTTGGCGTCGAACAGGTCCAGTAGCAGGCGATTGCCATTGCCCAGGTAATTTTTGTCATCCGTGCCCAGGGGATTTTCCAACAGGGCGACGCAACCCAGTCCCAGCTTGGCGGCCAGGGCTGCCGTTTGCCGCACGTGATTGGATTGCAGCGCCCCGGCGGTGATCAAGGTATCGGCACCCTGGGACAACGCGTCGGCTGCCAGGTACTCGAGTTTGCGCAGCTTGTTGCCGCCCATCGCCAGTGGCGTCAGGTCGTCGCGCTTGACGTAGACATCGCGGCCCAGCCAGGTCGAGAGGCGTTCGAGCTTTTCCAGGGGCGTGGGATGGCCGAGCAGGTCGAGGCGGTCAAAACGGGCGAGCTGTTGTTTGATCATGGTTCCGTACTGGCGGAGGAAGGTGTCAGGACTATAGGCAGCCCCAAATCCGTGGGCAACCGTGAATCGCTTATAGCTGAAAGTACTGAGTACAGCACTATTGGTTCTTAATTCGATTTTGAGACCTTGCCGTAAAGTAATTGCCGTCAAGGCGGCCAGACAGTCCGGCCGCCCGAGAGGAGTTTTTACCGTGAGCGAGCGTTCCAGCCATTGGCAGTTGCAGACCATCGTCAGCCAACTGCGTACAGCGCGTGATCAGTGGCGCACCCAGAATGGCCGTGTCAGCGGAGAGCAGGGCGGTAGGGAATTACCTTCCCGGGCGGCCATGGCGGAAATTCTTGAAGCGCTGTGTGGCGCATTGTTCCCGATGCGCCTTGGCCCTGTGGACCTGCGCGAGGAGAGCGAAGACTTCTACGTCGGCCACACCCTAGATGTCGCCCTCAACGCGTTGCTTGCCCAGGCACGCCTCGAACTGCGTTACGCCGCGCGCCACAGTGCGCAGGCCGATACCGAGGTCGAGGCGCGGACGATTCAGATCATCCAGGATTTCGCACTCGCCTTGCCGGGCCTGCGCAGTTTGCTGGACACCGACGTACTGGCGGCTTATCACGGCGACCCGGCGGCACGCAGTGTCGATGAAGTGCTGCTGTGCTACCCCGGCATCCTGGCGGTGATTCACCATCGCCTGGCGCACCATTTGTATCGCGCCGGCTTGCCCTTGCTGGCGCGGATCAGCGCGGAAATCGCGCACTCGGCCACCGGCATCGATATTCACCCCGGGGCGCAGATTGGCCGCAGCTTCTTTATTGATCACGGGACGGGCGTGGTGATTGGCGAGACGGCCATCATTGGCGAGCGCGTGCGGATTTATCAGGCGGTGACGCTGGGCGCCAAAAGGTTTCCGGCGGATGAGGACGGGCAGTTGCAGAAGGGCCATGCTCGGCATCCGATTGTCGAGGATGACGTGGTGATCTATGCCGGTGCGACGATCCTGGGTCGGATTACCATTGGCAAGGGCTCGACCATTGGCGGCAATGTCTGGCTGACACGCAGTGTGCCGGCGGGGTGCAACCTGACGCAGGCGAATCTGCAGCACGACGACGGGACGCAGAAGTAAGGGCTGAAATCCTCAGTGATCTTGCTAACGCCTTCGCGGGCAAGCCACGCTCCCACAGGATTGATGTCGTTCGCGTAATTACCGTACGACACAACTCCTGTGGGAGCGTGGCTTGCCCGCGAAGGATTTCAAGCCGACCGAGATAATGGCATTTATCGCTAATTTCTTGCTGAACGAATGCCCCCAGCCCCGCGTCATACCCTTCCTTGAGCTAGCGTACAAACAGTACCGCCGAGCCTTGCGATTAGTCCTTAGCGCCCTATCCATGTTTAACTTGAACGTTCATTCAAGTTAAAACCTTGGTTCGCTGCCCGCTCACAACAGGAGGCTTGCCTTTGCTGAGTCCGATTTTTACAGCCACATCCGCAACCGTTGAGGTGCACACTTCATGAGTGCATCGTCTCTCCCTCCAAGCGGCCAGGTCCGCATGAATCCGCCGGTGTTCTACTTCTCGGCGACGTTTATCCTGCTGTTTGGCATTGTCGTCATCGCCATGCCTGAACAGGCCGGTGCCTGGCTTCTGGAAGCGCAAAACTGGGCGGCCAACACGGTCGGCTGGTATTACATGCTCGCGATGACCCTGTATCTGGTCTTCGTGGTGGTCACCGCCTTGTCCGGCTACGGCAAGATCAAGCTCGGTGCCGACCACGACGAACCCGAATTCAGTTACCTGTCCTGGGCCGGCATGCTGTTCGCCGCCGGGATCAGCATCACACTGTTCTTCTTTTGCGTGTCCGAACCGCTGACCCACCTGGCGCAACCGCCTCAAGGGGAAGCGGGCACGGCGGATGCCGCACGCCAGGCAATGCAGATTCTGTTCCTGCACTGGGGCCTGCACGGTTGGGGCGTATTCGCGTTCGTGGGCATGGCGCTGGCTTACTTCGCCTACCGGCATAACCTGCCGCTGGCCTTGCGTTCGGCGCTGTACCCGCTGATTGGCAAACGCATCAACGGCCCGATCGGCTACGCGGTGGATGGCTTTGGCATCATCGCCACGGTGTTCGGCCTGGGTGCCGACATGGGTTTTGGGGTGTTGCACCTCAACTCCGGCCTCGACTACCTGTTCGGTATCGCCCATACCCAGTGGATTCAGGTCGGCTTGATCACCCTGATGATGGGCGCGGCAATCATCGTTGCGGTGTCCGGCGTCGACAAAGGCGTGCGGGTGATGTCCGATATCAACATGTTGCTGGCCTGCGCGCTGCTGCTGTTTGTGTTGTTCGCCGGTCCTACCCAGCACTTGCTCAATACCTTGATCCAGAACATCGGCGATTATCTCGGCGCCTTGCCGATGAAGAGCTTCGACCTCTACGCCTACGACAAACCGAGCGACTGGCTGGGTGGCTGGACGGTGTTCTACTGGGCCTGGTGGATCGCATGGTCGCCGTTCGTGGGGCTGTTCATCGCACGGATTTCCCGTGGCCGGACCATCCGCGAGTTCGTCTTTGGCGTATTGCTGATCCCGCTTGGCTTCACCCTGGCGTGGATGTCGATCTTCGGTAACAGCGCGATCGATCAGGTACTCAATCACGGCATGAGTGCACTGGGCATGTCCGCCATCGACAACCCGTCGATGACGTTGTACCTGCTCCTGGAAACCTATCCGTGGAGCAAGACGGTGATCGCGGTCACCGTGTTCATCAGCTTCGTGTTCTTCGTCACCTCTGCCGACTCGGGCACGGTGGTGCTGTCGACGCTGTCGGCCAAGGGTGGCAATCCCGATGAGGATGGTCCGAAATGGCTGCGGGTGTTCTGGGGCGCTATGACTGCGCTGGTCACCAGTGCGCTGCTGTTTTCGGGCAGCATCGATGCGTTGAAATCAGCGGTGGTGCTGACCTCGCTGCCGTTCTCGATGATCTTGCTGCTGATGATGTGGGGCCTGCACAAGGCGTTTTACCTGGAGTCGCAGAAGCAGATTGCGCAGCTGCATTCCCTGGCGCCGGTATCCGGCTCGCGGCGTGGCGGATGGCGTCAACGCTTGACTCAGGCCGTGCATTTCCCGTCGCGTGACGAAGTCTATCGCTTCCTTGATACGACGGTGCGCCCGGCGATTGAAGAAGTGACGGCCGTGTTCGTCGAAAAGGGCTTGAGCGTGGTCACTCAACCCGACCCGGCCAACGACAACGTCAGCCTGGAAATCGGACATGGCGAGGAGCATCCGTTCATCTATCAAGTGCAGATGCGCGGGTACTTCACGCCGTCGTTTGCCCGCGGAGGCATGGGCTCCAAGCAGCTCAACAATCGCCGTTATTACCGGGCTGAAGTGCATTTGGCCGAGGGCAGTCAGGACTATGATCTGGTCGGCTACACCAAGGAGCAGATCATCAACGACATCCTCGATCAGTACGAGCGGCACATGCAGTTCCTGCATTTGGTACGTTGATCAGGAAAGGTGAGGGCGTCATCGGGAGCAAGCTTTGCTCCCACAGAAATCAACGAGAGAGGATTCGATGATCTATACCGCTGCTGAAAATCGCTACGACTCTATCCCATACCGCCGCGTAGGCCGCAGCGGGCTGGTGCTGCCGGCGTTGTCGCTGGGCCTGTGGCACAACTTCGGCGACAGCACGCCGATCGACACCCAGCGCTCGTTGCTGCGCACCGCGTTCGACCTGGGCATCAACCACTTCGACCTGGCCAACAACTATGGCCCGCCCTACGGCAGTGCCGAGATCAACTTCGGTCGTTTGCTGCGTGAAGATTTCAAGCAGTACCGCGACGAACTGATCATCTCGAGCAAGGCCGGCTGGGACATGTGGCCCGGCCCCTATGGCCAGGGCGGCGGGTCGCGCAAGTATGTGCTGGCCAGTCTTGATCAGAGCTTGCAGCGCCTGGGCCTGGACTACGTTGATATCTTCTACTCGCACCGTTTCGACCCGGACACGCCACTGGAAGAAACTGCCAGCGCACTGGCAACAGCGGTGCAGCAAGGCAAGGCCCTGTACATCGGGATCTCCTCGTATTCCGGGGTTAAAACCCGCGAAATGGCCGAACTGTTGAAAGAGTGGAAAGTGCCGCTGCTGATCCATCAACCGGCTTATAACTTGCTCAATCGCTGGGTTGAAAAGGACCTGCTGGATGTCACCGATGAGCTCGGCGCTGGCGTTATCGCCTTCACGCCGCTGGCCCAGGGTCTGCTGACTGACAAGTACCTCAACGGCGTGCCGACGGATGCGCGGGTGAATCGTCCGGGGGGTGGTTCGTTGCAGGCCTCGCATTTGTCTGAAGCCAACATCGCTCATGTGCGCGCGCTGAACGAGATTGCCAAGCGTCGCGGCCAGAGCCTCGCGCAGTTGGCACTGGCCTGGACACTGCGTGACCCGCGGGTGACCTCGGCGCTGATCGGTGCAAGCCGGCCTGAGCAGATTATCGAAAACGTCGGGGCGTTGAAGAATCTGAGCTTCAGTGCTGAAGAGTTGGCGGAGATCGACCGCTTTGCCCAGGAAGGCGGGATCAATCTCTGGGAGAAGCCTTCGACGGCTGAGTAAGCGTCAGGCGCCGGATTATCTGGTGCCTCTCAGGTCGCCTTCGCGAGCAAGCCCGCTCCCACAGTGAGTTTTGTGCATGGCACGGATTCCTGTGGGAGCGGGCTTGCCCGCGAAGGGGCCATCAAATTCGCGACAAAAACTGGGCAACTACCGAAAGAACGGAACATCACCCAACACCGTAGCCCGCTGCATCACCCGCCGCGCAGGCCGGTAATCGTCTACCGCGTAATGCTGCGTCACGCGGTTATCCCAGAACGCCACGTCGTCCTTCCGCCACCGCCAGCGAATGGTGAACTCCGGGCGAGTGGCATGGGCGAACAGCAGTTTCAGCACCGCCTCGCTCTCGGTGTCGGACAGCTCGTTGATCTTCGAGGTGAAGCCGTCGTTGACGAACAGCGACCGACGCCCGCTCGCCGGGTGCGTGCGAACCACCGGGTGCGATAACGGCGGGTTCTTGCGTCGGGCCTCTTCCCATTGGGCCAGCGCTTCAGGGGTGTTGCCGTAGCGCTCTACCGGGAATGACCGGGTGAAGTCGTGAGTGGCTGTCAGCCCTTCGAGCATGGATTTCATGGGGGCGGACAGCGCCTCGTAGGCTGCAATACCACTGGCCCACAAGGTGTCGCCGCCAAATTCGGGCAGCAGCTTGGCACTGAGCACCGCGCCCATTGCCGGGGTGGGCAGGAAGGTCACGTCGGTATGCCAGATAGCGTTGTCGCGCACGTCGGTGACGGCGGTGTCGAGGATCAGTACTTCGGGTTGTTCCGGCACATTGGGGTAGATCGGATGAATGTGCAGGTCGCCGAAATACGCGGCGAATCGTGCCTGTTGTTGTGGCGTGATCGGTTGGTCGCGGAAGAACAGCACCTGGTGCTTGAGCAATGCCTGCTCGATAGCGTCGCGTTGTTCCGGAGTCAGTGGCTGGCTCACGTCGACACCGCTGATCTGCGCGCCGAGGGCCGAGCTTAAAGGGACTATCGTCAGGTTACTCATCGTGATTCTCTTCAATTCTGAGTGTCGTCTATGTTTGGTGAACGACACGGCACCTGTAGGCGCTGTCGGAGGCTGCGATTTTTTGATGTTGTTTTTTAGACGCAAGATCAAAAGATCGCAGCCTCGGTTCCCTCGACAGCTCCTACAGGGCTGGGTCCAAAAAGGGGTATTCAAATTTTTCAGTGGGCCTGGCCGTGCCACGGCACCAGCTTGCGTTGCAGGGCGCGCAGGCCCATTTCCATGGCGAAGGCGATGAGCGCGATGACCAGGATCCCGAGTACCACCACGTCAGTGACCAGGAACTGCGCGGCCGACTGCACCATGAAGCCCAAACCACTGGTGGCGGCGATCAGTTCGGCGGCGACCAGCGTCGACCAGCCAACCCCCAGGCCAATGCGCACGCCGGTCAGGATGTCCGGCAACGCGCTCGGCAGGATCACATGGCGAATCAGCTGCGCGCGGGTAGCGCCCAGGGACTGTGCAGCACGCAATTTGGCCGGATCGACGGTGCGCACGCCGGTGGCGGTGGCAATGGCAATCGGGGCGAAGATCGCCAGGTAGATCAGCAGGACTTTGGACAGCTCACCGATGCCGCACCAGATCACGATCAGTGGCAGATACGCCAGCGGTGGGATAGGGCGGTAAAACTCGATCAGCGGATCGAGAATGCCACGGGCGATGCGGTTGTGACCGATGGCGATACCCACCGGAACGGCGGTCAGCACGGCAAAGCCCAGGCCCAGGCCTATACGGCTGAGGCTCGCGCCCAAATGCTGCCACAACGTCGAGTCCATGTAGCCGGTGGTTACCAGCAACCAGCCCTTCTGCAGGACGGCCGACGGTGGTGGCAAGAACAGCGGCTCGATCATGCCGGTTGCCGTCACAGCCCACCAAAGCGCTACCAGTGCGACCAGTGTCAGGACGCTGATCCAGCGCGTGCTCAAGCTGCGGCGTACGGGAATCACCGTCGAAGCGGTTTTTACCCTAACGGCAGGAATTTCGTAGCTGCTCATGCGCGCTCCTGCCGTTGTGCGGCGCTGCGTTGGGAGAACACCTTGGCGAGCACGTGTTCGCGGGTTTCGATAAAACGTGGGTCGGATTTGATCGCCCGTGCCGACTCGCCGGCGGCGTAACGCTGACCGAAGTCCAGGCTCAGACGTTCGACGATCTGCCCCGGATTTGGCGCCAGCAGAATCAGGTCTGTGGCAAGAAACACCGCCTCTTCGATGTCGTGGGTAATCAGAAATACCGGTTTTGCGGTGCGCTGCCAGACTTGCAGCAGCAGCTCTTGCATCTGTTCACGAGTGAACGCATCGAGCGCGCCGAACGGTTCGTCCATCAACAGTACGCGAGGGTCGGCCGCCAGCGCACGGGCCAGGCCGACACGCTGTTTCTGGCCGCCCGAAAGCTGCCAGATGCGCCGGTGTTCGAAACCGGACAGGTCCACCAGCGTGAGCATTTCCCGCGCACGGATTTCGCGCTTGTCTTTCGAGACGCCTGCCAGTTCCAGGCCGAAGCCGACGTTAGCCAGCACGTCCTGCCAAGGCAGCAGGGCGTCGTCCTGAAACACTACGCCGCGTTCGGCGCTCGGTCCCTTGACGGGCACGCCGTCGAGGGTGATGCGCCCGGCGCTGGGCTCGACGAAACCGGCAATCAGGTTCAGCAGTGAGGTCTTGCCACTGCCCGACGGGCCGAGCGCCACCAGCAATTGCTGAGGCCCCAGGCTCAGGGAAATATCCGCCAGTACCGGTTCGGGGCTGCCGGGGTACTGTGCGCTGATACGCTCCAGCTGTAGCAAGGCCATCGCAATAAACTCCCGATCAGTTGGTGATGAACTTGGCGCTGACGTACGGCGCGTAGTCCGGCAGAACCGCTTCCACCTTGCCTTGTTCCTTGAGGAACACGGCGGTGTCGGTGATGGCTTTGGTGGTCGGCGCGCCGAGGGTAATCACCTGATCAGCCGCCAGCGGGTAGACGTTGCCTTGCAACAACAGTGGAATGTCGCTGGCCTTGGCGCCGGAGAGTTTCACCAGCTTGTCGACGTTGCCCTGATTAGCCAGCCAGGCTGTTGGGTCCTTGCGGTAGTCGGCGTAGGCGTCGAGGGTGACTTTGGCGAAGGCGGTGACGATTTCCGGGTGTTTTTCAGCGAAATCTTTACGCACGATCCAGGCATCGAAGGTCGGTGCGCCGAACTTGGCCAGTTCGCCAGAGGTAATCAGCACTTTGCCGTTTTCCTTGGCAACGCCCAGGGCTGGGTCCCACACGTAGGTAGCGTCGATGTCACCCCGTTTCCACGCGGCGATAATGGCTGGCGGGGCGAGGTTCAGTACGGTGACTTTCGACGGGTGGATATTCCAGTGCTTCAGCGCGGCCAGCAGGCTGTAGTGGCCGGTGGACACGAATGGCACGGCGATCTTCTTGCCGATCAGGTCTTGCGGGGTCTTGATCCCCGATCCGTCGCGAGCCACCAGGGCTTCGGCGGCACCGATCTGGGTGGCGATCAGGAAGGTTTCCACTGGCACTTTGCGAGTGATCGCGGCGGTCAGGGGGCTGGAGCCGAGGTAGCCGATCTGTACGTCGCCGGAGGCAATGGCGGCAATGATGTCGGCGCCATTATCGAATTTGCGCCAGTCGATCTTGGCGTTGGTGGCTTTTTCATAGGCGCCGTCGGCCTGGGCAACTTTCGCCGGGTCTACGGTGGTCTGGTAGGCAACGGTGACTTCGGCGGCCTGGGCGAAGAAGCTCGCCGCAGCCAGCGAAGCGGCCGCCAGGAGGCGAAGGGGGAAATGCAGTTTCATCGGAGAAGCTCCTCAACAGGCGGCCGGGAGTTGGCGTTTGAGGAGACTAAATGATCTAAGAATGCGGAAATAAATAACTTTTTCGCATTAGCTTATGAGTGGAAAAAGCGGAGGATCAAAAGATCGCAGCCTGCGGCAGCTCTTACACAGGTCGCGTGCAGGCTCGGGGACTGGGTGGCGCGGCGAAAAAAAATCGCAGACTCCAGCCGATCCTTGTAGGAGCTGCCGCAGGCTGCGATCTTTTTAAAGCTGCCGATTAATTACTGATCGCCAGAATGCTCGCTTGATACGACCCGACGAACACATCAAAATCGCCGACTTCGTTCTTCTCCAGCTCCACCTGTTCCGCCAGCGACGAGCGTGCACGGTCTTCGAATTTCGCCTGGTCTTCGGCAGAAAGCGGTTCGCTGCGGAAATATTCCGCATGCGCCTGGCTCTGACGCAACGAGAACTGACTGAAGCTCTCCTTGTGCTCTGCCATCGCGGCCAACACCTGGGCCGATGGGGTCAGGGCCGGGTCCTTGACCTTAGCCAGCTGGGCATCCAGCGCCTTGCTGTGAGCATCGCCGCCGTGGCTCTGGTCCAGTATCGCCGCGAGGGGAGCAATGTGCTCCAGCAACTCGCTGGCCCACTCCTTGAGGTCCACCGGCTGGCCGTCGCGCTGCAGTTGCAGGCCCGGGCGGCGACCTTCCTTGACCACGCTAAGGAAGTTCGAGGTCGCGTTGCCGCACGAGGTGTTGGTCAGCAGCGGGCTGTCGTTGAGCGCGCAGTACAGCAGGAACGCGTCGAGGAAGCGCGACTCGGTGAGGTCGATGCCCATCGGCAGGAGCGGGTTGATGTCCAGGCAGCGCACTTCGACGTACTGGATACCACGTGCCACCAGCGCCTGGATCGGGCGCTCGCCGGTGTAGGTCACGCGCTTGGGGCGAATGTTGGAGTAGTACTCGTTTTCGATCTGCAGGATGTTGGTGTTGAGCTGAACCCACTCTCCATCCTGATGGGTGCCGATCTCCACGTACGGTGCGTAGGGAGTGGCTACCGCTTTGCGCAGGCTGTCGGTGTAGCTGACCAGGTCGTTATAGCAAGGCGTCAGGCCGGCCTGGGCGTTACTCTGGTAACCCAGGTCACTCATGCGCAGGCTGGTGGCGTAAGGCAGGTAGAGCGTGTCCGGGTCCAGCTGCTCCAGCTGATGGGAGCGCCCTCGCAGGAAGCCCGCATCAAGGGCTGGTGAAGCGCCAAACAGGTACATCAGCAGCCAGCTGTAGCGACGGAAGTTGCGGATCAGCGCGATGTAGGCCGAGGACTGATAGTCGCGATCGGTGCCGACAAAGCCTTCAGCTTCCTTGAGCAGCGGCCAGAGCTGTTCCGGCAGGGAAAAATTGTAGTGAATCCCGGCGATGCATTGCATCGTCTTGCCGTAGCGCAGGGCCAGGCCCTTGCGGTAGACGTACTTGAGCTGACCGATGTTCGAGGTGCCGTAGTAGGCAATCGGGATGTCTTCCTCAGCCGGCAACGGGCACGGCATGGAAGGACTCCACAGGTACTCGCTGCCCAGCTTGCTGTAGGCAAAGCGGTGAATGCTGTCCAGGCTCGCCAGCGTATCGGCCGGGTCCGGCAGGGCGGGCGTGATGAACTCCAGCAGCGACTCGGAATAGTCGGTGGTGATTTGTTCATTGGTCAGCGCGGAACCCAATTCTTCGGGGTGGGGCGTTTGCGCCAGGCGACCTTCGCTGGTCACGCGCAGGCATTCACGTTCGATGCCGTGAAGGCACTGTTCGAGCAGAGAGAGGTTAGCGCGCTCGCCAAGCAGAGCCAGGCGGCGGTTGAGAATTTCGCTCAAGTTGGATTCCTTCACGCGTCAGTCGCCCCAATATGGGGGTGGGCAAGACGGTCTACAAGGGTGAAGTTGAAACTGGCGTTTTCGCCTGGTTTTTTAGCAGCACGGACTTCATGCCAGTCGGTCAAGTACCCGTCGCCGCGAACCCTGTGGGAGCGGGCTTGCCCGCGATGAGGGAGTGTAAGTCACCATTTATGTTGCCTGACACACCGCCATCGCGGGCAAGCGCGCTCCCACAGAAAATCCCGGCGCCGCTTTCATAGCGCCGAAATTACCTCAAAATGATGATCGGTAGCTACAGGACAGCGAACGTGCCTTGCGCTTTTGCGACCAATTTTTCGCCTTGCATCACCTCGGCCTCGACCACCAGCGTGCGACGGCCCGGGTGGATCACCCGTGCCGTGCACATCACCTCGCCCTCAGAAACCGCGCGAATGTAGTTGATCTTGCATTCGATGGTCGCGCTCTGCTGGTCGAAGCCATGGGTACTGGAACAGGCCAGGCCCATGGCAATGTCCACCAGGCTGAACAACGCGCCGCCGTGCAGCTTGCCGCCGCGGTTGCGCAGTTCGGGCTGCAGTGCCAGGGCGACTTGCGCCACCCCGGTGTCCAGGCTGTGCAAACGACAACCCAGCAGCTTGAAGAACGCGCTTTCGGTCAACCCTGGCGGGATCTCCATCAACGCTTCTTCAGTTGCTTGGCGTTGGCGAACAGCGAAGCCATGGCATTGTTGGCAGGGGCGGGCGCCGTGGTTTCCTTGCGCGGTGCAGTGTTCTGGGACTGACGCGGTGCCGAACCAGGACGCGCACCACGAGCGCCATCGATTTTCTCGCCAGGGGTGTCGCTCATGCGCATCGACAGGCCCACGCGCTTACGCGGTATATCGACTTCCATGACCTTCACTTTCACCACGTCGCCCGCCTTCACCGCTTCACGGGGATCCTTGATGAACTTCTCCGAAAGTGCAGAGATATGCACCAAACCGTCCTGATGCACGCCGATGTCAACGAATGCGCCGAAGTTGGTCACGTTGGTCACCACGCCTTCGAGGATCATGCCCAGGTGCAGGTCCTTGAGGTCTTCGACACCTTCCTGGAACTCGGCAGTCTTGAACTCGGGACGCGGGTCGCGACCGGGTTTTTCCAGCTCTTGCAGAATGTCGGTGACCGTTGGCAGACCGAACGTCTCGTCGGTGTACTTCTTCGGATCCAGGCGCTTGAGAAAGCTGGCGTCGCCAATCAGCGAACGGATGTCGCGGTCGGTTTCAGCGGCAATGCGCTGCACCAGTGGATAGGCTTCCGGGTGAACGGCGGACGAATCCAGCGGGTTGTCACCGTTCATGACCCGCAGGAAGCCGGCGGCCTGTTCGAACGTTTTTTCACCCAGGCGTGCGACTTTTTTCAACGCGGCGCGGGTCTTGAACGCACCGTGTTCGTCGCGGTGGCTGACGATATTCTGCGCCAAGGTCGCATTGAGGCCGGAGATGCGGGCCAGCAGTGCCACGGAAGCAGTGTTGACGTCCACGCCGACGGCGTTCACGCAGTCTTCGACCACGGCGTCCAGGCCGCGCGCCAGTTTCAGCTGCGATACGTCGTGCTGATACTGGCCGACGCCAATGGATTTCGGATCGATCTTCACCAGTTCGGCCAGCGGGTCCTGCAGGCGACGAGCGATGGATACCGCGCCACGAATCGACACGTCGAGGTCCGGGAATTCCTTGGAGGCCAATTCCGACGCCGAGTAAACCGATGCGCCGGCCTCGGAGACCATGACCTTGGTCATTTTCATCGCCGGGTATTTCTTGATCAGCTCAGCGGCGAGCTTGTCGGTTTCACGGCTGGCGGTGCCGTTGCCGATGGCGATCAGGTCGACCGAATGCTTGGCGCAAAGGGCTGCCAGGATCGCAATAGTCTGGTCCCACTTGTTGTGCGGCACGTGGGGGTAAACGGTGGCGTGATCCAGCAGCTTACCGGTGGAGTCGACCACGGCGACCTTGCAACCGGTGCGCAGGCCCGGGTCCAGGCCCAGTGTGGCGCGCGGGCCGGACGGGGCCGACAGCAGCAGATCGTGCAGGTTGTGGGCGAACACGTTGATCGCCTCGGTTTCCGCGCCATCGCGCAACTCGCCGAGCAGGTCGGTTTCGAGATGGGTATAGAGCTTGACCTTCCAGGTCCAGCGCACCACTTCGCCCAGCCATTTGTCGGCGGCGCGGTTCTGGTTCTGAATGCCGAACTGCTGGCCGATCATGCCTTCGCAGGGGTGCATGGTGCCCGGCAGCTCGTCGCCGACTTTCAGCGCGGAACTGAGAATGCCTTCGTTGCGGCCACGGAAAATCGCCAGGGCGCGGTGCGATGGCATGCTTTTGAGCGGTTCGTCGTGTTCGAAGTAGTCGCGGAACTTGGCGCCTTCCTCTTCTTTACCGGCGATCACGCGGGCACTGAGGATGGCCTCCTGCTTGAGGTAGCTGCGCAGTTTGTCCAGCAGGCCGGCGTCTTCGGCGAAGCGCTCCATCAGGATGTACTTGGCGCCTTCAAGGGCTGCCTTCACATCGGCTACGCCTTTTTCCGCGTCGATGAAGCGTGCAGCTTCGGCGTCCGGGGCCAGGGTCGGGTCGTTGAACAGGCCATCGGCCAGCTCGCCGAGGCCGGCTTCCAGGGCGATCTGGCCCTTGGTGCGGCGCTTCTGCTTGTACGGCAGGTACAAGTCTTCGAGGCGGGGCTTGGTGTCGGCGAGCTTGATGTCGCGCTCCAGCTGCGGGGTCAGCTTGCCTTGTTCCTGAATACTGGCCAGGATGCTGATGCGCCGTTCGTCGAGTTCTCGCAGGTAGCGCAGACGCTCTTCCAGATGACGCAACTGGATGTCATCGAGGCTGCCGGTCACTTCTTTCCGGTAGCGGGCGATGAAGGGCACGGTAGAACCTTCATCGAGTAGCGCGACGGCCGCTTCGACCTGTTGTGGGCGTACACCGAGTTCCTCGGCGATGCGGCTGTTGATGCTGTCCATAAAACCACCTGACAAATTGTGAAAGCAGGCTCGCAGGCACAGGATTAAAGGCTCGGCGAGTCTGGTTGAGCGGCCTGGCCTGCGCCGCTACCTGGATCAACAGGCATCCCGTTGACCCGTGAAATCGAACAATTACTGCCAGCGCCATGAAAATAAAAAGTGGCTGCTGCTGTAAACGATCAGACGTTGCCTGACACAAAAGGCCGCGCATTATAACCAGCATCGGTCATTCGGGGCATCGCAGGCTCCCGCTACCCACCCGGTTTACTGGCGGTGGAGGAAAAATCTGCTAACAATGCACACGGTGCGTATAACGGCAGCTACGCCATAATGCGCGCCGAGCTAAAAGGAGCATCTAATGAGCAGCACTGCAAACATTGCTGAAGGCGAAAAAATTCTTATTGTTGATGACGACCCGGGGCTGAGCAGCCTGCTGGAGCGCTTTTTCGTCAGCAAGGGCTACCGTGCCCGCACGGTACCGAACACGGAACAAATGGACCGCCTGCTGGCGCGTGAAGTGTTCAACCTGGTCGTTCTCGACCTGATGCTGCCAGGCGAAGACGGCCTGACCGCCTGCCGCCGCCTGCGTACCGCGAACAACCAGATTCCAATCATCATGCTGACCGCCAAGGGCGATGAGCTGAGCCGGATCAAGGGTCTGGAGCTGGGTGCCGACGACTACCTGGCCAAGCCGTTCAACCCGGACGAGCTGATGGCGCGGGTCAAGGCGGTGCTGCGTCGCCAGTCGACGCCTGTGCCAGGCGCACCGGGCAGCGAAGACGAGAGCGTGACGTTTGGTGACTACGAACTGTCGCTGGCCACCCGTGAGCTCAAGCGTGGCGAAGAAGTGCACATGCTCACCACTGGCGAGTTCGCCGTGCTCAAGGCGTTGGTGATGAACGCGCGTCAGCCATTGACTCGCGACAAGCTGATGAACCTGGCTCGTGGTCGTGAATGGGATGCGCTCGAACGCTCCATCGATGTGCAAATCTCGCGTCTACGCCGGATGATCGAACCTGATCCATCCAAACCGCGTTACATCCAGACGGTTTGGGGCGTGGGTTACGTATTCGTGCCGGACGGCGCAGCCACCAAGTGATTGGCGATTTGTAGGAGCGGGTCATGCGGATGATTTTGTCCGCAGACTCGCGAACCGCAATATGCGAGCATCGCTCGCTCTTGCATGTGTTTAGCGGTTATCCATGAAAACGCCCGTGTGGTTCCCCCAAAGTTTCTTCTCTCGCACCCTTTGGCTGGTGCTGATCGTTGTGCTGTTTTCCAAGGCACTGACCCTCGTTTATCTGCTGATGAACGAAGACGTGCTTGTGGATCGCCAGTACAGCCACGGCGTCGCCTTGACGCTGCGCGCCTATTGGGCGGCTGATGAAAACAATCGAGACAAAATCGCCGAAGCGGCAACGCTGATTCGTGTGGTTGGCACCGGTGTGCCGGAGGGTGAGCAGCACTGGCCCTACAGCGAAATCTACCAGCGACAGATGCAGGCAGAACTCGGTGCCGATACCGAAGTCCGGTTACGTATGCACTCGCCCCCAGCCCTCTGGGTGCGGGCGCCGAGCCTGGGTGACGGCTGGCTGAAAGTACCGCTTTACCCGCATCCGCTGCGCGGGCAGAAAATCTGGAACGTACTCGGCTGGTTCCTCGCCATCGGATTGCTGTCCACGGCTTCGGCGTGGATTTTTGTCAGTCAGCTCAATCAACCTTTGAAACGCCTGGTCTACGCGGCCAGACAGCTCGGCCAGGGGCGCAGCGTGCGCCTGCCGATCAGCGATACGCCCAGCGAAATGACCGAGGTGTACCGCGCCTTCAACCAGATGGCCGAGGACGTCGAGCAGGCGGGCCGTGAGCGTGAGCTGATGCTGGCCGGGGTATCCCACGACCTGCGAACCCCGCTCACCCGTTTGCGCCTGTCCCTGGAGCTGATGGGCGACCACAGCGACCTCACCGACGATATGGTGCGTGACATCGAGGACATGGACGCGATTCTTGACCAGTTCCTGGCATTTATCCGTGATGGACGCGATGAGTCGGTGGAAGAAGTCGACCTGATCGATCTCGTGCGCGAAGTCGCTGCTCCTTACAACCAGAACGAAGAAAAAGTGCGTTTGCGCCTGGAGCCGATTCAGCCGTTCCCGCTACGGCGGGTGTCGATGAAACGACTGTTGAACAACCTGATCGGCAATGCGCTGCATCACGCCGGCAGCGGTGTGGAGGTGGCGGCGTACGTATCCGGAGATACCAGCGCGCCTTACGTGGTGCTGAGCGTGATGGACCGTGGCGCCGGGATCGATCCGTCGGAGCTGGAAGCCATTTTCAACCCGTTCACCCGTGGTGATCGTGCCCGGGGCGGCAAGGGAACCGGATTGGGCCTGGCGATCGTCAAGCGGATTGCTTCGATGCATGGCGGCAATGTCGAGCTGCGCAACCGTGATGGTGGCGGGCTGGAGGCGCGGGTGCGCTTGCCGTTGGGGTTGATGTTGCCGCGCGATGCGGTTTAACGGCTGAAAAAAAGATCGTCCGAACGCGGCCCGAGCCTTCGGACGATCTTTTGATCTTCCCGCTTTAGCCTTTTCCTTTGGTGCGCGTCATATTCGGCCCACCATTCTTTTCAAGATGCTCGATGATGATCCCCGCCACGTTCTTGCCGGTGGTGGTCTCGATGCCTTCCAGCCCCGGCGACGAGTTGACTTCCATCACCAGCGGCCCGTGATTGGAACGCAGGATATCCACGCCTGCGACGGCCAGCCCCATTACCTTGGCCGCACGCAAGGCCGTCATGCGTTCTTCCGGGGTGATCTTTATCAGGCTCGCGCTGCCGCCCCGGTGCAGGTTGGAACGGAACTCCCCGGGTTTGGCCTGGCGTTTCATCGCAGCAATCACTTTGTCGCCCACCACGAAGCAGCGAATGTCTGCCCCACCGGCTTCCTTGATGTATTCCTGGACCATGATGTTCTGCTTGAGACCCATGAAGGCCTCGATCACCGACTCCGCCGCAGTCGCGGTCTCACACAGCACCACGCCGATGCCCTGGGTGCCTTCCAGTACCTTGATCACCAGAGGGGCGCCGTTGACCATTTCGATCAGGTCGGGAATGTCATCCGGCGAGTGCGCAAACCCGGTGACCGGCAAGCCGATCCCTCGGCGCGAGAGCAGTTGCAGTGAACGTAGTTTGTCCCGCGAACGCGCGATGGCCACCGATTCGTTGAGCGGAAATACCCCCATCATCTCGAACTGGCGCAAAACCGCGCAGCCATAAAACGTCACCGATGCCCCGATACGCGGGATGACCGCATCGAAACCTTCCAGCGGCCGGCCCCTGTAGTGGATCTGCGGCTTGTGGCTGGCGATGTTCATGTAGGCGCGCAAGGTGTCGACCACGACCATTTCGTGGCCACGCTCGGTTCCGGCTTCGACCAGACGACGAGTGGAATACAGACGCGGGTTCCGCGACAGCACAGCGATCTTCATGCAACACCTGTGGAAAGGGTAGAGACCGGGAACACCGGCTTGTCTTGTACGTATTTGATGCCCGGATTGACGACCAGTTGGCCGTCGATAAGGGCTTTGGAGCCGAGTAGCAGGCGATATCGCATGGATTTACGGCAGGCGAGGGTGAACTCGACCCGCCAGACCCGATCACCGAGGGCCAGGGTGGTGCTGACCACATAGCGCTTCTGCGCATGGCCATTGGAGCTCTTGATGGTTTTCATGGTCACCAGCGGGGCTTCGCAACGTCGATGACGCAGTTGCACTACCGTGCCCAGATGCGCGGTAAAACGCACCCATTTTTCGCCATCGCGCTCAAACGGCTCAATGTCGGTGGCATGCAAGCTGGAGGTGCTGGCACCGGTGTCGATTTTTGCCCGCAGGCCTGCCACTCCCAAATCCGGAAGCGCCACCCACTCGCGCAGACCGACAACGGTCAAATGGTCAAATGTCTTCAAAAGAATAAACCGGCGATTAACGCGTCCAGGTACCCGCTGGTACCTGGGCCAACGCTTTGAATGCAGGCTTGGCGAACCAGTAGCCTTGCATCAGAAAAATTCCACAGTCCGCCAGGAAATCCCGTTCTCCAGCGCTTTCGATGCCTTCGGCAATGACTGTAACGTCCAGATCCGCACAGATTGTGACAATCCCCCGCACGATAGCCTGACGAACACGATCGCGATCGACATCACGGATCAGTGCCATGTCGAGTTTGATCAGGTCGGGTTGGAAGTCAGCGAGCAGATTGAGCCCCGAGTACCCCGCACCGAAGTCATCGATGGCGGTCTTGAAGCCGAATTCGCGGTATTCACGCAGAATATTGGTCAAATGGCGATAGTTATCTACGTGCTCGCTTTCCAGGGTTTCGAAAATCAGCCTGTCTATAGGGAAATTATGTTTTTTGGCGGCCTTCAGCGTGCTGCGAATACACAGCTCCGGGCGGTACACGGCGTTGGGCATGAAGTTGATCGACAGGTTGGTTTGCATGCCCAGTTGCGCAGCACCTTCGATCGCCTTGGTGCGGCAGAGCTGGTCAAATCGGTAGCGATTGGCCTCGGTGACCTGGTCAAGTACCGATAACGCGCCTTCACCGTCGGTGCCGCGCACCAGTGCCTCGTGAGCAAAGATCGATCGGTCCCGCAGGTCCACGATGGGTTGGTAAGCAAAGGCAAAATCAAAGCCCAACGGTTCGCTTTGCTGACATCCCTGGCAATCGCCACTGGATGAAGTCAATGAAGACGGAAATATTGTCACTCGAACACTCCACTGCGATGAACCGACCAGGATGACATTCTATCTGGAGGGGCGGGTTCTTGCGCCCGACAGAAACGGTAGTACAGTTCCGACTATGGGCTAAAAGAGGAATTCCGGTGACACAAAAAAAGGATGAGGACGACAAGGTCCGTCTCGATAAGTGGCTGTGGGCTGCGCGTTTCTATAAAACACGTGCCTTGGCCAAGACGGCGATCGAAAGTGGCAAGGTGCATTGTCGCGGCGAACGCTGCAAACCCGGCAAGGAACCGCGCATCGGTGACGAATTTCAGATTCGCCAGGGGTTCGAAGAGCGTACGGTGGTAGTTCAGGCACTGTCGATCGTGCGCCGGGGTGCTCCCGAGGCGCAGGCCTTGTACGCCGAGACCGAAGCCAGCGTCGCCAAGCGCGAGGCTGCTGCCGAGATGCGCAAGGCGGGTTCGCTGGGCATGACCACCGACGGCAAACCGAGCAAAAAACAGCGGCGGGATCTGTTTAAGTTTCGTGGGAACAGCAACGACGAGTGAAGCAGGTGTTTGTGCGCTGGCCGGTATGAGCTTGGAACCCGACCGGATTGTTCCTAAAATGCCTGCCATGGCCAGACTTTGCGTGCGCAAACCCCGCGCAGCTTACTCTTTGAAATCTTTTGACATTAATTCAGATACCCAAACCTATGACCGATCTAACGGATACCGACTACACCCAACGCTTCATTTTCGATGACAGCGATACCCGCGGCGAACTGGTTTCGTTGGAACTCAGCTACGCCGAAGTCCTGGCTAAACATGCGTATCCGGAACCGGTTGCGCAGTTGCTCGGCGAACTGATGGCCGCGGCGTCGTTGCTGGTCGGCACCCTGAAATTCGATGGCCTGCTGATTCTACAGGCCCGCTCCGAAGGGCCCATCCCGCTGCTGATGATCGAGTGCTCCAGCGAGCGTGAAATCCGTGGCCTGGCCCGTTACGAGGCTGACCGCATCGCGCCTGATGCGACGCTTGCCGACCTGATGCCCAACGGTGTCCTCGCGCTGACGGTCGATCCGACCCAAGGCCAGCGCTACCAGGGCATCGTTGACCTGGACGGCGAAACCCTGTCGGAGTGCTTCACCAACTATTTCGTCATGTCCCAGCAGGTCGGCACGCGCTTCTGGCTGTACGCCGACGGCCGTCGTGCCCGAGGTCTGCTGCTGCAGCAACTGCCCGCTGATCGCCTCAAGGATGAAGAAGAGCGCGCCGCCAGCTGGCAGCACATCACCGCCCTGGGCAGTACGCTGACTGCCGATGAGCTGCTCAGCCTGGACAACGAAACCGTGCTGCACCGCTTGTACCACGAAGAGCAGGTGCGCCTGTTCGATGTCCAGCGATTGCGCTTCCGTTGCAGTTGCTCGCGCGAGCGCTCGGCGAATGCGCTGGTCAGCCTGGGTCTGGAAGACGCTCAGGACCTGGTCGTGGAACACGGTGGCAACATCGAGATCGACTGCCAGTTTTGCAATCAGCGCTACCTGTTCGATGCGGCCGATATCACTCAATTGTTCGCTGGAGCCGGTGTCGATACCCCGTCAGATACCCGGCACTAAAACGGTTCAGCGCAGGTAAATTCACTGCTTAGCGGCGCATTAGCGCCGTTACGACGGGAGGGCCCTACTATTTTTGGGCGTTTCTGGCATAATCCGGCCCACTTTTTGTCGCGGTAGTAGTGCACGACTTTCTACTACAAAACGTTTGGAGCACACTCGGCCACTGGCCGACGGGGAATCTCATGACGCAAGCCAATAACGCCGTGTACACCGATCTGAGTGTTGATGATCTGGTAAAAGAAGCTCTGAATCGTGGTGAAGGCGAGCTTGCCGATACCGGCGCGCTGGTTGTTCGTACCGGTCACCGTACCGGCCGCTCGCCAGTCGATCGTTTCATCGTGGAAGAGCCAACCACCCAGGCAGCCATCGCCTGGGGCCCGATCAACCGCAAGTTCCCGGCCGACAAGTTCGATGCCCTGTGGGACCGCGTCGAGGCGTTCAACAACGCGCAAGAGCATTTCGTTTCCCATGTGCATGTAGGTGCGTCCGAAGACCACTACCTGGCTGTGAAAATGACCACCCAGACTGCCTGGCAGAACCTGTTCGGTCGTTGCCTGTTCATCAATCCTGCCCAGTACAACCCGGCAGGTCGCGAAGAGTGGCAAGTACTGAACGTGGCCAACTTCGAGTGCGTGCCTGAGAGTGATGGCACCAACTCCGACGGCTGCGTGATCCTCAACTTCGCCCAGAAGAAGGTACTGATCGCCGGCATGCGTTACGCCGGTGAAATGAAGAAAGCCATGTTCTCGGTGCAGAACTTCCTGCTGCCGGCCGCCGACGTGCTGCCAATGCACTGCGCTGCCAACATCGGTGAAGCGGGCGACGTGACCCTGTTCTTCGGTTTGTCCGGCACCGGTAAAACCACCCTGTCCGCCGACGAAAGCCGTTACCTGATCGGTGACGACGAGCACGGCTGGGGCGAAGGCGTTGTGTTCAACATCGAAGGCGGCTGCTACGCCAAGTGCATCGACTTGTCCGAGAAGAACGAGCCGGTCATCTGGAAAGCCATCAAGCACGGCGCAGTCCTGGAAAACGTCGTTATCGATGACGCCAAGCACGCCGACTACGCCGATGTGAGCCTGACCCAGAACAGCCGCGCAGCTTACCCGCTGGAGCACGTTGCCAAGCGTTCCGAGAAGAACCTTGGCGGTGAGCCTAACGCGGTGATCTTCCTGACCTGCGACCTGACCGGCGTACTGCCGCCAGTGTCGATCCTCAGCGAAGAACAAGCGGCCTACCACTTCCTGTCCGGCTACACCGCTTTGGTGGGCTCGACCGAAATGGGCTCGGGCAGCGGCATCAAGTCGACGTTCTCCACCTGCTTCGGCGCACCGTTCTTCCCGCGTCCGGCTGGCGAATACGCAGAACTGCTGATCAAGCGCATCCGCGGCTTCGGCTCCAAGGTGTACCTGGTCAACACCGGCTGGACCGGCGGTGGCTACGGCGTTGGCAAGCGCTTCAACATTCCGACCACTCGCGGCGTCATCGCAGCGATCCAGAGCGGCGCGTTGATCGGTGCTGAAACCGAACACCTCGACACCATCAACCTCGACGTGCCATTGGCCGTACCGGGCGTTGAGACTGGCCTGTTGAACCCACGTAATACCTGGGCTGACAAGGCTGCCTACGATGAATCGGCTAAAGCACTGGCCGGCCTGTTCGTCGAGAACTTCAAGAAGTTCGACGTGAGCGACGCCATCAAGGCTGCTGGTCCGAAGCTGTAAGGATTGGCTTGATGTAACGACAAAGCCGCCTTCAGGGCGGCTTTTTCGTGGGCGTGAGCATCAGGTCTTGAGGTGCCTGCGAACCTGTCGCTGCCTTGATTCAACACGCCCTGCCAGCCCCTGCGCGGTATCATCCGGTATCTTTTTACCCCCGACCTTTTCTCGACTCGCGGCGATCGCCAGCTAGGCTTTGGGCTTCGCCAGCGGTCAACGGAGTGACAGCTTATGCACAACACCCTGGAACAGGTTTTCGGTTATCCACAATTTCGTCCCGGCCAGGAGGCTGCGATCAGCGCGGTACTGGCCGGGCGCTCGGCAGCGGCGATCTTTCCCACGGGTTCAGGCAAGTCCCTGTGCTACCAGATCCCGGCGATGCTGTTGCCACACCTGACGCTGGTGGTCTCGCCACTGCTGGCGCTGATGCAGGACCAGCTGGCATTCCTGCAGCGTCACGGTATCTCGGCAGGCAGTATCGATTCGGCGCAGAGCCGCGACGACGCCGCCGATGTGATGGCTCGGGCGAAATCGGGTGAGCTTAAGATCTTGATGGTGTCCGTGGAGCGGCTGAAGAATGAGCGCTTTCGCAACTTCCTCCAGCAGGTGCCAATCTCGTTACTGGTCGTGGACGAGGCGCACTGCATTTCCGAGTGGGGTCATAACTTCCGGCCTGATTACCTCAAGCTTCCGGACTACCAGCGCCAGTTCAACATCCCGCAGGCGCTGCTGCTGACCGCCACGGCGACGCCGAAGGTGATCGCGGACATGCAGGCCAAGTTCGCCATCGCGCCAGAAGACGTCGTGACTACTGGTTTCTACCGGCCTAATCTCAGTTTGCTGGTGGAGCCGGTGCGTGGGCAGGACAAGCGCCGGCGACTGGTTGAGTGGATGAGCGAGCGGCCGGGTCAGCCCAGCATCGTCTACGTCACCCTGCAGAAAACCGCCGAGCACATCGCCGAGCACCTGGGTCGCAATGGCATACAGGCCGAGGCCTATCACGCCGGGTTGCCCCACGAAAAACGTGAGGCGATCCAGAAGCGCTTCATGGGCGGGCAATCCAATTGCATCGTCGCCACCATCGCATTTGGCATGGGCATCGACAAAAGCGACATACGCAACGTGGTGCATTTCGACCTGCCCAAGTCCATCGAAAACTACAGTCAGGAAATCGGTCGTGCCGGGCGCGACGGGCAGCCGTCGGACTGCCTGGTCCTGGCCAACCGCGACAGCCTCAATGTGCTGGAAAACTTCGTCTACGGTGACACGCCGGAGCTGGATGGCATCCGGCACGTGCTGGATGAGTTGAAGGCGTGCGCGGCCGATGGGCAATGGGAGTTTCTGCTGGGGCCGCTGGCAGACCAGAGCAACATCCGGCAGCTGCCGCTCAAGACCTTGCTGGTTCAGCTGGAGCTGCGCCGGATCATCGCCCCGCGTTACGCCTACTACGCCGAGTACCGATTCAAATACCTGCAGGAGCCTGCCGACTTGCTGGCCCGGTTCGAGGGTGAGCGCAAGGATTTCGTGGCGGCGATCATTCATACATCAACCCTCGCGCGAGCCTGGGCCACGGTGAGTTTTGACGCGCTGTACGAACGCTACCAGGCCGAGCGTAATCGGGTGGTCAAAGCCCTGGATTATTTCCAGGAGAAGGGCTGGATCGAGCTCGAAAGCAAGCAGATGACCGAGGTCTACAGCGTGCTGCAAGCAGGCTTTGACAGTCAGGCACTGGCCACGGAACTGCACGCTTACTTCACCCGCCACGAGCAAACCGAGGTCGCCCGAATTCACGCGATGCTGGATCTGTTTGCCACCGAACGCTGCCTGGGTTATCGGCTGGCCGAGTACTTCGGGGACGAACAGGCTCCCCGGCAGTGCGGGCATTGTTCAGTGTGTCACGGCGATATCGCACGACTGCCGGCGCCGCCGGAGCTGCCAGCGCTTGTGGATAAGAATTTCGAGGCGTTGTGCGCTGAATTTATCCACAGGCACGAGCAGCACACCGGCAGCATTCCTTCGACCGAACGGGTGACCCGTTTCCTGTGCGGCATCAGTGTGCCGTTGTTTACCAAGCTCAAGGCGCGGTCAATTGCGGGGTATGCGGTGCTGGAGGAATACCCTTATGGCGAAGTGCGGGGGTGGGTCGAAACTCACCTCCCAGCTTGAGCGGGATATATGTAGGCGCGAGCTTGCTCGCGATGGTCGTCAACGATGACGCGGGGCAACAGCTTAATTTGCGCGACCTCAAGATCATCGCGAGCAAGCTCGCTCCTACAGGGGTTTTGGCGTCTGGGCAAACAGCGTATCCATCTGCTGAATGTCCCCCATCACAGGAATAAATTTCAAAAATGAACGGTGGCTGACTATGGTGAGGGCTGTCTTTGGATCGCCAACAAGAGAACAACCATGAGCCAGACACCGTTCAACATTCAGCGCGCCGCCGTGATTGGCGCGGGCACCATGGGCCGGGGCATTGTGATGTGCCTGGTGAATGCCGGGGTGCCAGTGCAGTGGGTCGATAATAATCCGCAGATGCTCGAGCAAGCCCTGGCAAGCGTGGCAGACACCTGCGCTCACAATGTTCGCCAGGGCCGTATCGATCAGGCCGAAGCGGATGCGCGTGTCGCGCGGGTCACTGCCGTTGCAGACTATGCGGCCATTGCTGATGTAGACCTGGTGATCGAAGCGGTGTACGAGAACCTTGAGCTCAAGCAAAAGATCTTCCGCGAGCTGGACGCTCTGCTCAAGCCCGAAGCGATTCTGGCGAGTAATACCTCGGCGCTGGATATCGACGCCATCGCTGCAGTCACCGGCCGTCCCGGGCAGGTATTGGGGCTGCATTTCTTCAGCCCGGCGCACATCATGAAACTGCTGGAAATCGTCCGCGGTGCGAAGACTGCGCCGGCGGTACTGGAGGCGGCGCTGGCGCTGGGTAAGCGCATGGGCAAGGTCAGCGTGGTGGCCGGCAACTGCGACGGTTTCATCGGCAACCGCATGCTCAATACCTACGTGCACGAAGCACGCAAGATGCTGCTGGAGGGCGCCTATCCCCATCAGGTCGATGCGGCGCTGCAAGGTTTTGGTTTTGCCATGGGCCCTTTCCGCATGTACGACGTGGTTGGCGTCGATCTGGGGTGGCGCGCCAGGCAACTGGCGGGTGTTGGCCAGGATGCGCCCGAGGTGCAGGTCGATAACCGCTTGTGCGAACTGGGTCGCTTCGGTCAGAAGAGCGGCAATGGTTATTATCACTATGAAGCCGGCAGCCGCCAGGCAGAGCACGACGTAGAGGTCGATGCGCTGGTGCTGGAGGTCAGCGAGGGATTGGGCTATCAACGCCGTGAGATCTCGCCTGAGGAGGTGCTGGAGCGCTCCTTGCTGGCATTGGTCAATGAAGGCGCGAAGATTCTTGAGGAAGGCATCGCCGGATCGGCCCACGATATCGATCTGGTCTACCTCAACGGCTATGGCTTCCCGGCCGACAAGGGCGGCCCGATGGCCTGGGCCGATCAGCAGGGGCTGGCGGATATTCATCAGCGGTTGCTGGCGTTGGAAACTCGCCAGGGCGATCACTGGAATCCGGCCCGGTTGATTGGTGAGTTGGCGGCGACCGGCAAGGGGTTTGCCGACAGGTGATCACTACAGTGCTCTTGCGGGCGCCATCGCCAGCAGGCTGGCTCCCACATGGAATTGTGGGTGTTCTTAAACCTTGAGTTGAAACCCGATTGACTGTGGGAGCCAGCCTGCTGGCGAAGAATGCTGAAGCCGTATTAGCTTTAGAATTGGAATTCAATCCAAGGAAACGACGCCAATGCCTCAACGCTGCGAATACCCGCATTTCCAGCCCATCACCACGCGCTGGCATGACAACGATGCCTACGGCCACGTCAACAACGTGACCTACTACAGCTTCTTTGATACCGCGGTGAACACCTACCTGATTGAAGTCGGCGGCCTGGATATCCATGACGGAGAAGTCGTCGGTTTTGTCGTGAGCTCGGCCTGCGATTATTTCGCCTCGATTGCGTTCCCGGACCGGATTGAAATCGGCCTGCGCGTAGGCAAGCTGGGCAACAGTTCGGTGCAATACGAACTGGCGGTGTTCAAGGCAGGTGAAGACGAGGCCTGTGCAGCAGGGCGCTTTGTGCATGTGTTCGTCGATCGCGGGTCGAATCAGCCGGTGGCGATTCCTGGCGGGTTACGCGGGGCGCTGGAGCGATTGGTGGTTTGACTGGCAAAAAAAATCGCAGCCCTTGGGCTGCGATTTTTCGATCTACCGATAACCGAGGCGATTGATGCCTCAGTCGCGATAGCGGTGTTTGTTCTTGCGGTGGCCGTAGGCATGACCGCGACCCCGATGGTCATCGCGATAGTAGCGACGATCATCACGGCCACCGCGATAAGAGCGACGATTATCGTCCTCATCGCTCTTGTTGCCCATGTAGTTGCCGAGTGCGCCACCGGCGCCACCGCCCGCTGCGGAGCCGATCAGGCTGCCTGTGGTGCCGCCCATGCTGCGGCCGACCACGTTACCGCCGGCTGCGCCCAGCGCACCACCGATGGCGGCTTCGCCACGGCTGCGTTTGTCTGCGCCGACGGCACTACCACCCGCGCCGCCCAGGGCCGCGCCAATGGTTGAACCAGTATTGCCGCCTAACGATTGACCGACGACTGAGCCCAAAACCCCGCCCAATGCGCCGCCCACGCCTGCTTCGGTGGTGCCTCCGGCAGAAGCGAAGCCACTGACCAGGCCAAGGGACAACAAGAGAATCGAGGAGAACTTCATAGAGGAACCTCAAGGGGATGACGGCGCGATCCTGAGGCTGGGAGGTACTGGTTACAATCGAAATCCGACGAGTGACACGACTTGTACACAATTGCGTAAGTTACTGTTTTTTGGGCGGAACTTAATGCTTTTTCGCTGGTCTTTATCTACTTCAGACAGGCCGTTTCCACACAGAAATGGCCTTTTTTGTGGGCGATTGAAAGGTAATTGCCCGGGCTGACGCTATCGCGGGCAAGCCTTGCTCCCACAAGGCCCTACACTCAGCAAAATCATCTGAACCACAATACGGTGGGAGCAAGGCTTGCCCGCGATGGCGCTGGATCGGCCGAAACAACCCTACGCCGACCTCGCCATGATCAAACCGGTTTCGCTTGCCGCTTCCAACCGGATCGCCACGAATTTCGACGTCGGCGTGTGGCTGCCATCCCCCGTGCTTTCCAACGGCACCAGAGGATTCACCTCCGGATAATAAGCGGCAGCCTGTCCCGCCGGGATATCAAACGCCAGCAACGTGAAACCCTTCACCCGGCGCTCACGCCCATCGTCCCAGATTGAAACGATGTCTGCCTTCTGTCCAGGCTTGAAGCCCAGGCGGATGATGTCGGCTTCGTTGACAAACAGCACGTCGCGCTGCCCCTTGACCCCGCGATACCGGTCATCGAGCCCGTAGATCGTGGTGTTGTACTGATCGTGGGAACGCATCGACTGCATGATCAGATCCGGCAGCACGCCCGTGGCGCGCGTCCGTTCGTGAACCAGGTCCTTAGGCAGGATATTGGGGCGGAAACTGGCCCGGCCCGACGCCGTATTCCACTTGCGGGCACCGGCGCTGTTGCCCAGGTAAAAACCGCCTGGATTCTTCACTTTCTCGTTGAAGTCCTTGAAACCTGGAATGGTATCGGCGATCAGGTCGCGAATGCGGTCGTAGTCGGCCACCAGCCAGCTCCAGTCCACGGGCCGGCTGCCCAGGGTAGCGGCGGCGATACCAGCGATGATCGACGGCTCCGAGCGCATCTGGTTTGACAGCGGTTGCAACTGGCCGTTGGAGGCATGGACCATGCTGAACGAGTCTTCAACGGTCACCGCTTGCGGGCCTTCGGTCTGGATATCGATATCGGTGCGACCCAGGCACGGCAGGATCAGCGCGTCCTTGCCGTGGGCCAGATGGCTGCGGTTGAGCTTGGTGCTGATCTGCACGGTCAGGTCGCAGCTGCTCAGCGCCTTGAAGGTGCGTGGGCTGTCCGGCGTGGCTTGGGCGAAGTTGCCGCCCAGGCCGATGAACACCTTGGCGCGACCCTCGGCCATTGCATGAATCGCCTCAACCACGTTGTGGCCGCTCTCGCGCGGCACCTTGAACTGGAAGCGACGTTCCAGGGAGTCGAGGAACGCCACCGGCGGACGTTCGTTGATGCCCATGGTCCGGTCGCCTTGCACGTTGCTATGGCCACGCACCGGACACAGGCCGGCGCCTGGGCGACCGATGTTGCCGCGCAGCAGCATCAGGTTGGCGATTTCCTGAATCGTCGGCACGGAATGACGGTGTTGGGTAATCCCCATCGCCCAGCACATGATCACGTTCTTGCCCGAGGCGTACATCCGTGCCGCTTGCTCGATCTCCACCAGGGCAAGGCCGGATTGCTCGACGATCTGCTCCCATGGCGTGTCATCGATGGCGCCCATGTACTCCAGCACATTGACGCTGTGCTCATTGAGGAAGTCGTGGTCGAACACGGCGGGCCCGCCAGTCTTCTGCGCGTCGCGCTCCCATTGCAGCAGGAATTTGGCCATGCCGCGCAGCAAGGCCATGTCGCCGCCGAGCGCCGGCCGGAAGTACGCGGTATTGGTCGGCTTGTCGCCATTGGTGAGCATTTCGATCGGGTGCTGCGGATGCTGGAAGCGTTCCAGCCCACGCTCTTTCAACGGGTTGACGCACACCACCTGGGCGCCGCGCTTGACCGCTTCACGCAGCGGCTCCAGCATCCGGGGGTGGTTGGTGCCGGGGTTCTGGCCCCAGACAAATATCGCATCGGCGTGTTCGAAATCGTCGAACGTCACCGTGCCTTTACCCACGCCGACACTCTGCGCCAACGCCACGCCGCTGGCCTCGTGGCACATGTTCGAACAATCGGGGAAGTTGTTGGTGCCATAGGCGCGCACAAACAATTGATACAGGTAGGCCGCTTCGTTACTGGCGCGCCCCGAAGTGTAGAACTCGGCCTGATCCGGGCTCGACAGGCCCTGCAGATGTTTGCCGATCAGGGCGAAGGCCGCTTCCCAGCTGATCGGCTTGTAGCGATCGGTTTCGGCGTCGTAGCTCATCGGTTCGGTCAGGCGGCCCTGATACTCCAGCCAGTAGTCGCTTTGCTCCAGCAGCGAGCTGACGCTGTGTTTGGCGAAGAAGGCAGCATCCACCCGGCGCTTGGTCGCTTCCCAGTTCACGGCTTTGGCGCCGTTCTCACAGAACTTCACCATGCCGCTTTCCGGCGAGTCCCCCCAGGCGCAACCCGGGCAGTCAAAGCCGCCGTTCTGGTTGGTCTTGAGCATCATGCGCAGGTTCTTCAGCGCGTTGTCGCTGGTCAGCCACGCCTGGGCCACACTGATCAGCGCGCCCCAGCCACCGGCCGGGCCTTTGTAGGGCTTGTAGCGGGGGACGGGTTTCTGGTCGGCTTGATGATGTTGGCTCACGTGAGGTTCTCCATCGCAGGGCTGTAGACCCGCGGCGCACTTTTCTGCGGCAGGTGGATGAGATTGAGGTTGTGTCGGCGCGCCCATTGCACAGCAAGGCCCGTAGGCGAAGACAGGCTGACAAGGGTCTGGATGCCTGCGCGCAACACTTTCTGGATCAGTTCGAGGCTGCAACGGCTGGTGACGATCGCCAGCCCCGCGCCAATCGGGATCTCCTGGCGGATCAGGCCACCAATCAGCTTGTCGAGGGCGTTATGCCGGCCGATATCTTCGCGACCCAGCAACAACTCGCCCCGATCATTCATGAACACCGCGGCATGTACTGCTCCGCAGTGTTGGCCAAGGGGCTGGAAAGCACCGATGCGCTGGCGCAAGCCGTCGAGCCAGGCAATCGGAGGCAATGGCGCGCCGGGCAATACTTTCAGGTCTGGCAACGCCTGCTCGACCGCCTCCACTCCGCACAACCCGCAACCGCTGGTTCCGGCCAGTTGCCGGCGTTGCTGCTTGAGGTTCCAGAATGCACGGTTGGCGATAGTGACTTGCGCGTACTGCGCCGAGCCGGAGCCGCTGAGTTGCAGGTCGTAGATGTCGGCGGGGTCGTCGATGATGCCGCTGCCGAGGCTGAAACCGACGATGAAGTCTTCCAGGTCGGTTGGGGTCACCAGCATCACGGCCTGGCTGATGCCGTTGTAGGCAATCGCCAGCGCAACTTCCTCGGCCAGCTCGGTATTGGCCGATCCGGACGCATCAAGGTTGTTGTAGCTGTAAGTCTGACTCGCAGCGGGCGCGGGCGTTTCGAGGGCAGGCGCCGCGCAGGCTGGGCGCTTGGCGTTCATGGCATCACCACGGTTTGATCAGCTTTAAGCCTAGGCGCGTCAAACGGTCGCGTCTAATCGCTAATACTGATGTGCCGATAGATGGCGTCGATCAAGCGTCCGTGGATGATTTTTGATAAATCGCAAAACACGCCTCGGCCAGTGCCGATCGAGGGGCGCTGCGCCGCATGATCAACCCCAGGCGCGCGAGAGTCTGGGCGTTTTCAATGGGTTGCAGGCGCAGGTGGTCGGTGAGGTTTTCCAGGCCGCCATCCAGCGGCATCACGGCGCAACACAAGCCGCCGTGCACAGCTTGTAACAGTTGATGCACGGCGTCGGTCTGCAGCAGAGGCTGGGGACTGAGGCCACGACTGTGGAAATTGTGGTCGATGGATTGGCGAAAGTGCATGCCGCTGGTGAGCATGCCCAGCGGTAATTCGATCAACGACTCCCAACTCAGCGGTGCCTCGCTAAAACTGTAGAAGCGCTGATCGTAAAGCAGGCCCATGCGGGTTTCGCTGAAGGCCAGGGAGTCGAAGCGCTCGCCGTCGAGGCGTTCCAGGTAAGACACGCCGAGGTCCAGGCGGTTGTTCGCCAGTTGTTCGAGAATTTGCTCGGAGCTCAATGCAGACAACTCGAAGCGCAGGTTCGGGTGTTCCGCATGCAGGCGCTGCATCAACGGCAATGGATCGAAACTCGATAACGGCACCACCCCCAGGCGCAGGGTGCCGACCAGATTGCCGCGACAGGCGGCCGCCTCGGCTTGCAGCCCGTCGTAGGCCGCCAGCACCGTGCGCGCCCACGCCAGCACTCGCTCGCCCGGCGCGGTAAAGCCTTCAAAGCGTTGGCCGCGGTTGACCAGGGGTAATTCGAGCTCTTCTTCAAGGCTGCGCAAACGCATCGACAAGGTCGGTTGAGTGATGTGGCAGCGCGCGGCGGCCTGGCCGAAATGTCGCGTTTCGTCGAGTGCGATGAGAAATTTCAGCTGCTTGATGTCCATCTTCGCTCCAGGGCGCAGGAAGGCGCCGATTCTAGCCCCTGGCGGGAAGCGGCGTCATTGGTCGGGTTGGAACCGCAGTGTGCAAGCTTGGTCTAGGCTTTTGCGTCTGGACCCTTTTATTACCATGGAGAGCACACGATGAGCCTTTTCAGTTTTCTCAAAGAAGCCGGTGAAAAAATCCTCGATGCGCTGACGCCGGACAAGGCCGAAGCCAATAGTGAGGCGCTGACCAAGCACGTCAAGGATGCGCTGACGGGCATCGATACTTCGAAGATCCAGGTCAAGGTCGAGGGCGACAAGGTGATCGCCAGTGGTGAAGCCGCCACCCAGGAAGAGAAAGAAAAGATCCTGTTGTCCCTGGGCAACGTGGCGGGCGTCAGTGGTGTTGAAGACCAGATTACCGTGACCGGGCCAGTGATGGTGGCTGCGAAGTTTGTGGTGGTGGAGAAGGGCGATACGCTGAGCGCGATTTCCCTGCGGGTGTATGGCAATGCCAACTTGTACAACAAGATTTTCGAAGCCAACAAACCGATGCTCAAGGATGTGAACAAGATCTATCCGGGGCAGTCGTTGCGGATTCCAGAGTAAAGCTTTAGATAGCCATCGCGGGCAAGGCTTGCCCGCGATGCAGCCGACTCGGTCTAGAGCCCTGCAACAAGCTGCCGATAGTCCTCAACCGCCGCAAATTCCTCCGTGTCCTTGGGCCCTTTGCGGCTGTCCGGCTCCCGCACCGCCAGCAGATGTGCCACGCCAAAGTCCCGCGCACTGCGCAAAATCGGCAGCGTGTCGTCAATAAACAGGCTGCGCGCCGGATCGAAGCCGATATCCGCCTGCAGGGCGTCCCAGAACTGCGGATTTTCCTTGGGAAAGCCGTAATCGTGGGAGCTGATCAGCCGCTCGAAGTAAGGCGCCAGTTCAATCCGTTCAAGCTTGAGTGACAGGGAATCGCGGTGGGCGTTGGTGATCATCACCACCCGCTTGCCGGCTTTTTTAATCGCCGCCAGGAACGTGTCCGCGTCCGGGCGCAGGGCGATCAGGTGCGCGGTCTCCAGTTTCAACTCGCGAACCGACAACTTCAGCTCGGTGCTCCAGAAGTCCAGGCAATACCACTGCAACTGTCCGGCGTGGCGTTCGAACAGCGGCTGCAACTCCATCTCGGCCATCGCCAGGCTGACTCCATGCAGCTGTGCATAGCGTTGCGGCAGGTGCTCCAGCCAGAAATGGTTGTCAAAATGCAGGTCCAGCAAGGTGCCGTCCATGTCCAGCAAAACGGTATCGATGTCATGCCAGGGCAGCAGGGACATAAAAACTTCTCCAGCGGTAAAAAGGATATCCGGGGTCAACATTCAGGATAGGCCGGGTATAGTAACTCGCTATCACCCAGGAGCCGCTCATGCGCCAGAAACCTACCATCCTCGCTCGCGAGATCGTCGCCACCAGCCGCCTGTTCTGCGTCGAAGAGCTGAAGTTGCGCTTTTCCAATGGCGTCGAGCGCACTTATGAGCGACTGGTCGGCAAGGGCGCCGGCTATGGCGCGGTGATGATCGTGGCGATGCTGGACGCGGATCATGCGGTGCTGGTCGAGGAGTACTGCGGCGGCACCGATGAGTACGAGATGTCGTTGCCCAAGGGTTTGATCGAACCCGGCGAAGACGTGCTGGCGGCGGCCGAACGCGAGCTCAAGGAGGAAGCCGGGTATGGCGCGCGGCAGCTGGAACACCTGACCGAATTGTCTTTGTCGCCCGGCTACATGAGCCAGAAGATCCAGGTGGTGCTGGCCACGGATTTGTACGAGGAACGCCTGGAAGGCGACGAGCCCGAGCCGATGGGCGTAAGCAAGGTCAACCTGCGCGAGCTGTCGGCGCTGGCGCAGAACCCGCAATTCACCGAAGGCCGTGCGTTGGCCGCGCTCTATCTGGCCCGGGATCTGCTGACACAGCGTGGGGTGTACCAGCCATGAATTTCCCACATCCTCTGATGGCGCCCGTGATCGAACTGGCATTGCAGGCAGGCGACGCCATTTTGCCGTTCTGGCGCACCGGCACGGCCGTGACTGCCAAGGCCGACTATTCGCCCGTCACAGCAGCTGACCTGGCGGCTCACCATCTGATTCTGGACGGGCTGACCGCTCTGGACCCAAGCATCCCGGTGCTCTCGGAAGAAGACGCCAACATCCCCCAAAGCGTGCGCGCCGGCTGGCAGCGCTGGTGGCTGGTCGATCCGCTGGACGGGACCAAGGAATTCATCTCGGGCAGCGAGGAGTTCACCGTCAACATCGCCCTGATCGAGCAAGGCCGCGTGGTGTTTGGGGTGGTATCGATGCCGACCAATGGGCGCGTTTATGTCGGAGGCGCAGGCATGGGGGCATGGCGCGGGGATAAAGGTGCCGAGCCTTTGCCTATTCAGGTCCGCCAAGTGCCGCCGGCAGGTGAGCCTTTTACCGTAGTCGCCAGCCGCCGGCATTCGAGCCCCGAGCAGGAGCGCTTGCTTGCAGGCTTGAGCGCGAGTCTCGGTGAGCTGGAGTTGGCCAACATCGGCAGCTCATTGAAGTTTTGCCTGCTGGCCGAAGGCGCGGCGGACTGTTATCCGCGCCTGGCGCCGACTTCGCAGTGGGACACGGCGGCGGCCCAGGGAGTGCTGGAAGGTGCCGGGGGCGAGGTGCTGGAGTTGAGCGGTAAAACGTTCAGTTACCCGGCGCGGGAGTCGTTGTTGAACGGGTTTTTCCTGGCGCTGCCGGCCCAGGCGTCCTGGCGACAGCAGTTGTTGGAACTGGCTCAGGGTTAACGATCGAAAACATCGCAGCCTGGCTGCGATTTTTTGATCTTAACGGTGCAAAACGTACTGCCCGCTAAACGTCACCGCATCCTCGGCACCCTCGGCATTCACAATCCGCGATTGCAGGGTCAATCTCGCCCGCCCATACCGCCGGTACATCGCCAAAAATTTCTTCCACTGCGCCGCACCGGGCGCCTGGCAAATCGCAATCGCGTCCATGGTCACCGGCAGCGGATAACTGATTTGCCCTTCCTGAATCACGATGTGCCCGTCTTCAATGCCTTCCTCGCGCAACCGCAGGTGCAACCAGCCCCAACCCGCCAGTACGGCGGCGCAATACAGGCTGCCGCCAAACATCGTGCTCTTGTGGTTGACGTTGGCCTCCAGCGGCAGGTGCAGGCGTAACTGCTGGTCGTGCCAGTCGAGCACCTTGAGGCCCATGTCCCGTGTCAGGGGAATGTCGTGGTGCAGGATGCTTTCCAGGTGACGACTGTCGAGGTTCATGAACGCTCTCTTGTAGGTGGCGGTGATTGGACGGTAGCTCAGTCGAGTTCGTCGGTGGCGGTGTGGGCGCCACCATCGGCAAAGTTGAGGCCGTGCTTGCGTAGTTTGTCGTGCAGGGTTTTGCGCGGGATGCCCAGTGCTTCCGCCAGGCTGCGGACCGAGCTGTGGGAGCGCGCGAGCTCGGCCGCGATCAGGCTCTTCTCGAAGTTTTCCCCCTGTTCGCTCAACCCGCCACTGATCACCTCTGCCGTGACCCCGGATGTGCCATCCGGTGCGCTGTTGTCCAGGGCCAGTTCCAGGCCCAGGGCGAAGCGCTCGGCGGCGTTTTGCAGCTCCCGTACGTTGCCTGGCCAGGTGTGGCGCAATAGCAGGGCGCGTTGACCCGGTTGCAGTTCGTGGGGAGGCAGACCGTGGCGGGCGCTGGCCTCGTTGGCGAAATGCTGGAACAGCATCAGGGCATCTTCGCCGCGCTCGCGCAAAGGCGGGATGCGCAGCGGCGCTACATTGAGGCGGTAGTACAGGTCGGCCCGAAAACGGCCTTGGTCGGCAGATTGGCGCAGGTCTTCCTTGGTTGCAGCGATGACGCGGATGTCCAGCGGGATCTGCTGGTTGCCGCCAAGCCGCTCAACCACTCGCTCTTGCAGCAGGCGCAACAGTTTGACCTGCACATCCAGGCTCATGCTCTCGATTTCATCGAGAAACAGCGTGCCGCCGTTGGCGAATTCGAACTTGCCGATGCGGCGCTTCTGCGCCCCGGTGAAAGCCCCGGGCTCGTGCCCGAACAGCTCACTCTCCACCACCGATTCAGCCAGGGCGCCGGCATTGATTGCCACGAATGGCCCGTTGCGCCGACTCGACAGATCGTGCAGCGCGCGGGCGACCACTTCCTTGCCCGCGCCGGTTTCGCCAAGGATCAGCACGTCCGCCCGGGTGGCCGCCAAGGCGCCGATCTGCTCGCGCAGGCGCGCCATTGGCGCTGAATGTCCCACCAGGCGGGCGCTCAGCTCGTTGCGATCGCTCAGTGCCAGGCGCAGGCTGCGGTTATCCAGCACCAACCGGCGCAGGGCCAGCGCCCGGCGCACGCTGTCGAGCAGGGCATCGCTGGCGAAAGGTTTTTCCAGGAAGTCGTAGGCCCCGGCGCGCATCGCTTGCACCGCCAGCGGTACGTCGCCATGGCCGGTGATCAACAACACCGGCAGCTCCGGGTCCTGGGCATGCAGGTCGGTCAGCAGTTCGAGACCGTCCATGCCCGGCATGCGAATATCGCTGACCACCACGCCCGGCCAGTCTCGCTCCAGCTGGGCAGCCAGGCCCTTGGCTTCGGCCAGCGGCAGGATCTTCAGGCCGGCAAGGTCCAGCGTCTGGCTCAGGGCCTGGCGCAAGTGCGGATCGTCGTCGATCAGCACGACCTGGATGCGGTTGTCGATGGTCATGCACTTCGGTCCTCGGACGGTTGCAGGCTCACGCCCGGTGCGCCTGCGCGCAATTTCAAGGTAATCAGCGCGCCGCCTTCCTTGTGGTTGGAGAACGACAGTTCACCACCGAAGGCGCGCATCAGTGTTTCGCAGATCGCCAGCCCCAGCCCCAGGCCCTGGGTGCGGGTCTTGGTGGTGTAGAAAGGTTCGCTGGCGCGGCCCAGGGCTTCCATGCAAAAACCCGGGCCATTGTCGCGAATGTACAGGTTGACGCCTTCGGCAGTGGATTGGGCACTCAGCCACAGTTTACGCGGCGGGCCTTTTTCCGTAAGAGCGTCCAGGGCATTCGCCAGCAAATTGCCCAGCACCTGGCGCAGGCGGGTTTCGCCGGCTTCAACCCACAAGGTGGCGGCCGGCAAATCGCGGATCAGTTCGACCTCCATGCTGCGCCGGCGCTTGGCGAGCAGGGCCAGTGCGTCGTCCAGCGCCGGTTGCAGGGCGACACTCTCCGGCGCATGGCGATCGCGGCGGGCGAATGCGCGCAAGTGGGCGATGATTGACGCCATGCGCGCGGTCAGTTCACTGATCAGTTTGAGATTGCCACGGGCATCGTCGGTGCGCTGGTGATCGAGCAGCACCTCGGCGTTTTCCGCATAGCTGCGGATCGCCGCCAGCGGCTGATTCAACTCATGACTGATGCTGGCGGACATCGTCCCCAGTGCCGACAGCTTGCCGGCCTGCACCAGGTCATCTTGGGCGCGCACCAATTCCTGCTGCGCCTGTTCGCGTTCCAGCACTTCCTCCTTGAGCCGCCGGTTGAGGCCTTCAAGGTCGCTGGTGCGCTCGGCAACCCGGCCTTCGAGTTCGCGACGGGCCTTGGCCTCGAAGGCGATTCGCTCCAGGTAATGGCGGCGGCGCTGCATCATCAGGCCGAGCAGCAGCATCAACACCAGCAGGGTGGCGCCGCCAATGGCAACGACCGTGCGCACCGGGCGGTCGATCAGGGTCCGCGGTGCGAGGATGTTCACCGTCCAGCCGGTCTCGTCGATCTGGTGGGACTGGGTCAGCCACGCATCGGGGTTGAGCTTGAGCGGCTGGGGATCGCGAGTGGGGTAGGGTTGGATCGCCGTGATCGCCTTGTTCTCCGCCTCGCTCAAGGTGCGGGTCGAACGAAAGCGCCATTCCGGCCGTGAGGTGAGAATGACCACGCCATTCTGATCGGTGGCCAACAGCTGTTCCGGGGTGTTGCCCCATAGGCTCTCGGTATGGTCGAGGTCAACCTTGACCACCAATACGCCGATGATCTTTTCGCCTTGACGAACTGCCGCCGCAAAAAAATAGCCACGCTTGGCCGAGGTCGTGCCCAGGCCGAAGAAGCGCCCAAGGCGACCGGCCATGGCTTCGCTGAAGTAGGGGCGGAAGGAAAAATTGCGCCCCACGAAGCTGTCGTGTTTGTCCCAGTTGGACGCCGCCAGGGTTTTGCCGGTGGTGTCCATCAGGTACATGACTTCGGCGCCGGTCTGGGCGCTGATGTTTTTCAGCAGGCGGTTGGCGTTGCCTTGGCTCACGCCGTCGTCCGGCGCGCCCAGTACGGCGCGCAGGGCTGGAAGCTCGCCGAGAATCTGCGGCAGCACCTCATAACGGTGCAGGGTGCCAAGCAGGTTGGCGACGTACAGGTCAAGTGTCTGGCGGTTCTGCCCGGCCAGTTCGCTGCGGTAATAGCGTTCGGCCAGATGCTCCAGCGGCCACAGCAACGGCGCCAGGCATAGCGCGAGCAGTGCGAGGCTGCGCCAGCGGGGTCTGCGGGGGAGAGTCGGGGTCATGAGGTCGAGCGCCTGTCGCGTTGATGGTCGGCATTCTTGCGCAAAGTGCCGGGTGGCGCGAGGGGTGTGTGATTGTGGGGGGTTGCGTATCGCCCCAAGCAATGGCGATATAAGCGCCTGATCAAATTCTCAGGGGTCGTTGTATGCCGCTCGCCACGTTGATTCATCGCGCCAGTTTGCCCAGCCCACAAGTGTCGGCCGAGCTTGCGCTTGGGCTGCTCGCAGAGCATTACGGGTTGAGCGCAACGCTGCGGGCCCTGGGCAGTCAGCAGGATCTTAATTACCGCGTCGACAGCGATCAGGGGCGCTTCGTCCTGAAAATCTGCCGCGGCGACTATGCCGTGCAAGAGCTGCAAGCCCAGCATGCAGGCCTCAAGCACCTGGCCGAAAAGGCCGGGGTGCAAGTGCCCCGGGTTATTTGCGCCAGGAGCGGCGCGGACCTGCTGACCCTGCAAGTGGCCGATCAGACCGTGCATGTGCGGCTGCTGGGTTACATCGACGGTCAGCCGCTGACAGACCTCGATCACCTGCCCAGTGCCGTCGTTGCCGGGTTCGGGCGGCTCTGCGGCGAAATGGACCTGGCGCTGGCCGACTTTGATCATCCCGGCCTGACCCGCACGCTGCAATGGGATGCCCGTCACGCCAATGCGCTGATTGCGCACTTGCTGCCGGTGATCAAGGATGACACGCAGCGCCGGCAAATCGCCGATGCAGCGGAACGCGCCGAACGGCATCTGCAACCGCTGGTGGACAAGCTGCCGGTGCAGGCCATTCACATGGACATCACCGACGACAACGTAGTCTGGCAACGCGATGCTGATCGCCTGTGGCAATTACAGGGCGTGATCGATTTCGGCGACCTGATCCGTACCTGGCGCATCACCGATCTGTCGGTGACCTGCGCGGCGCTGTTGCATCATGCCGGTGGCGATCCGTTTTACATCCTGCCGGCGGTGCAGGCGTATCACGCGGTCAATCCACTGGAGCACGCAGAGCTCCTGGCGCTGTGGCCGCTGATCGTGGCCCGCGCCGCCGTGCTGGTGCTCAGTGGCGAGCAGCAGGTGAGCATCGATCCGGGCAATGCCTACAGCCGTGACAACCTGACCCACGAGTGGGAAATCTTTCGCGTGGCCACTTCGGTACCGTTGGAATTGATGGAGGCGGCGATCCTGTCTGCCGTCGGTCAGCACCTGCCGGGCATTGGCAGCGAAGGGTTTGCCCCGCTGCTGCCGGGCCTGGTCGGACGAGAGTTTGCCCTGATTGACCTGGGCGTCCTGAGCCCGCATTTCGAAGCCGGCAACTGGGAACAGCCGGGCATCGATCAGCGCCTGCTGGACGAGGCCGCCGCCTTGCATGAACTGGCGGCCAGTCGTAACGGGCAATATCGCCTGTCGCGCACCCAGCCGGATTCGTTTCGCGAGCCGGACACTTGCCCGCTGCACGTCGAATTAAGGGTGCCCATGGGCACGGCGGTCGAGTCGCCGTTTGCCGGCATGGTCCATGAACCCGAGCCGGGTGTGCTGCAACTCGATGGCCCGCAATTGAGCCTGCGGTTGTGGGGCGTCCAGCCGTCGCTGCACACGGGCGCGGCACTGGTCAAAGGCCAGGTGCTGGGTGCAGTGAACGGGCCGCTGCGGGTGCAGCTGTGTCGCGGCGCTTCGCTAAACGCGCCGTTGTTCTGCACACCTTCCCGCGCTGCCGCCTGGCAGGCGCTATGCCCGTCGCCGGCAAGCCTGCTGGGGCTGGCCTGCGATGCGGAACAGGAGCTGGATTCGCAGACCCTGCTGGCGCGTCGCGAGGCCAGTTTCGCCCGCACGCAAAAACACTACTACGTGGACCCGCCGCGTATCGAGCGCGGCTGGCGCAATCACCTGATCGACATGCAGGGCCGCTCCTATCTCGACATGCTCAACAACGTTGCAGTCTTGGGTCATGGCCATCCGCGCATGGCGGCGGTCGCCAGTCGCCAGTGGTCGCTGCTCAATACCAACTCACGGTTCAACTACGCGGCAGTCGCCGAGTTTTCCGAGCGACTGCTCAAACTGGCGCCGGACTCCATGGACCGGGTGTTCCTGGTCAACAGCGGCAGCGAGGCCAATGACCTGGCCATTCGCCTGGCCTGGGCCTACAGCGGCGGGCGCGACATGCTCAGCGTGCTGGAGGCTTATCACGGCTGGACGGTGGGCGCGGACGCCGTTTCGACCTCGATCGCCGACAACCCCCAGGCCTTGAGCAGCCGGCCGGACTGGGTGCATCCGGTGACGGCGCCGAACACCTATCGCGGCGAATTCCGTGGCCCCGACAGTGCTCCCGATTACGTGCGCAGCGTCGAGCACCACCTGGCGAAAATCGCCGGGCAGCAGCGCCAGCTTGCCGGGTTCATTTGCGAACCGGTCTATGGCAACGCGGGCGGAATCTCGTTGCCGCCGGGTTATTTGAAGCAGGTCTACGCCCTGGTACGCGCCCAGGGTGGGGTGTGCATCGCCGATGAAGTGCAGGTCGGCTACGGTCGCATGGGCCACTTTTTCTGGGGGTTTGAGGAGCAGGGCGTGGTGCCGGACATCATCACCATGGCCAAGGGCATGGGCAACGGCCAGCCCTTGGGCGCGGTGATCACTCACCGGGAAATCGCCGAGGCGCTGGAGGCCGAGGGCTATTTCTTCTCGTCGGCGGGTGGCAGTCCGGTGAGCTGCCAGATCGGCATGGCGGTGCTGGATGTGATGGAGGAAGAAAAACTCTGGGACAACGCTCAGGTCGTGGGCGGGTACTTCAAGGAGCGACTTGAGGCCCTGATCGATATTCATCCGCTGGTGGGCGCGGTGCACGGTTCCGGATTTTATCTTGGGGTGGAGCTGATCCGTAACCGCGAGACCCTGGAGCCGGCGACGCAGGAGACCACGGCACTATGTGATCGGCTGCGCGAGCTGGGGATTTTCATGCAGCCGACGGGGGATTACCTGAACGTGCTGAAAATCAAACCGCCGATGGTGACGTCGCGCCGGAGTGTGGATTTCTTTGTGGATATGCTTTCGAAGGTGCTTGCAGAGGGCCTTTGAACCCTATGCCCATTGCGCTGTTGGGCGCTGTTGGGCGCTGTTGGGCTGTGTTGATGGCGTGTAGGAGCTGTCGAGTGCAACGAGGCTGCGATCTTTTGATCTTAAAAAATACAACATCAAAAGATCGCAGCCTCGTTGCACTCGGCAGCTCCTACGCAGCTCCTACGGGTGTGGGGTCGTCCAGGGATATCGATTATTATCGGTGTTTACAGCGTATATATTCATTTTTCTAAAAATATTCGCTTTTAAAGCCGATTTTTATCGGCTATAAAGTCGCCACTGCCTCGGCATGGTGAAATTCCGCCTGGGCTTCCGCTTTCTGTCATGGGTCGTCGTCACACTGACCCCAGCCGCTTGCCCAGGAGATGATTCATGAGTCGTATCGTTACCGTCGCCGCCACCCAGATGGCTTGTTCCTGGGACCTCGAGGCCAACCTCGAGACCGCTGAAAGGCTGGTCCGCGAGGCTGCAGCCAAGGGTGCGCAAATCATCCTGATCCAGGAATTGTTCGAAGCACCGTACTTCTGCCAGAAGCCCAACGCCGATTACCTGCAACTGGCCACCCCGGTCGAAGACAACGTCGCCATCAAGCACTTCCAGAAAATCGCCAGGGAGCTGCAAGTCGTGCTGCCCATCAGCTTCTACGAGCTGGCCGGCCGCGCGCGCTTCAACAGCATCGCCATCATCGATGCAGACGGCAGCAACCTCGGGATTTATCGCAAAAGCCACATCCCGGACGGCCCCGGTTACCATGAAAAGTATTACTTCAACCCGGGCGATACCGGCTTCAAGGTGTGGAATACCCGCTACGCGAAAATCGGCGTGGGCATCTGCTGGGACCAGTGGTTCCCCGAGTGTGCCCGCAGCATGGCGCTGCAAGGCGCGGAAATCCTGTTTTACCCGACCGCCATCGGGAGCGAGCCGCACGACAAGACCATCTCGTCCCGCGACCACTGGCAGCGCGTGCAACAAGGCCATGCCGGCGCCAACCTGATGCCGCTGATCGCCAGTAACCGTATCGGCAATGAAGAGCAGGACGGGTACGACATCACCTTCTACGGTTCGTCGTTTATCGCCAACCAGTTCGGCGAAAAGGTGCAGGAACTCAATCAAACCGAAGAAGGCGTATTGGTCCAGAGCTTCGATCTGGACCTGCTGGAACATACCCGCAGTGCATGGGGCTCCTTCCGTGACCGCCGCCCCAACCTGTATGGTGCTATCAAAACCCTAGACGGTGCCCTGGAGTCCTGATCGTCATGACCACTTTAAACAGCACGCCCCGCGCCGATGGCTTCTACATGCCGGCCGAGTGGGCGCCACAAACCCAAACCTGGATGATCTGGCCAGAGCGCCCGGACAACTGGCGTCTGGGCGGCAAGCCGGCGCAAGCCGCCCACGTTGCAGTAGCCAAGGCCATCGCGCGTTTCGAACCGGTGACCGTGGCGGTCTCCGCCGGCCAGTATGAAAATGCCCGTGCGCGCCTGGACGTGCCGAATATCCGGGTTGTCGAGATGTCCAGCGACGACGCCTGGGTCCGCGACACCGGTCCTACTTTCGTGATCAACAACAGTGGCGAAGTCCGCGGCGTGAACTGGGACTTCAACGCCTGGGGCGGCTTCGACGGCGGCCTCTATTCGCCGTGGAACCGCGACTCGCAGGTCGGCGGCAAGATCCTCGAGATTGAACGCAGCCCGCGCTATCGCACCGAAGGTTTTGTGCTCGAAGGTGGCTCGATTCACGTCGACGGCGAAGGCACGCTCATCACCACCGAAGAGTGCCTGCTCAATCGCAACCGCAATCCACACCTGGACCGCGCTGAAATCGAAGCGGTGCTGAGCGCCAACCTGGCTGTGGATAAAATCATCTGGCTGCCGGACGGTTTGTTCAACGACGAAACCGATGGTCATGTGGATAACTTCTGCTGCTACATCCGTCCGGGTGAAGTACTGCTGGCCTGGACCGACGATCCGCAAGACCCGAACTACCCGCGCTGCCAGGCCGCAATGAAAGTGCTGGAAAGCGCCACTGATGCCAAGGGGCGCCCATTCACGGTGCACAAAATGCCGATTCCGGGGCCGCTGTACGCGACCGAGGAAGAATGTGCGGGCGTGGATCCGGTCGACGGCAGCCAGGAACGAAATCCTGGCGTTCGCTTGGCGGGTTCCTACGTGAACTTCCTGATCGTCAACGGCGGCATCATCGCTCCAAGTTTCGACGACCCGCTGGATGGTCCGGCGCGGGAAATCCTGCAGAACCTGTTTCCCCAGCACGAAGTGGTGATGGTGCCGGGGCGTGAGTTGTTACTGGGCGGCGGCAACATTCACTGCCTTACCCAACAGCAGCCGGCGCCGCACAACGAGTGAGTGGGGTTGTAACAGATTGAGTTGACTGGAAAAATTTCAACTCGACGATTTTCCTACTGACTGACACGAGAGGCCCGCCGTCCATCAGGACTGCGGGCTTTTTTGTGTCCGCTTATCGACAACGTCAACACATTGGCACAGCTCTTGTATCGGTTATGGGGTTAAACAAGGAGGGGAGAACTGCGATGTTCTGTCACAAACCTTGGATAAGTTAGCCGCTCATACACCGGGAGAGAGCGCGGAGATGAACGCCGAAGTCAATGTAGTGAGCGAGCAGGCGTCGCATCCCCTGGCAGTCAACAACGAATCGCTCCAGCTCCTGGCGCACTGGTTGAAATCCAATGGAACGCGTCAGATCAGGGAACCTGATCCGCGCCGGATGATGATCGAGCGCTACCCCGCTGGTTTATTCAGCGAAGCGGAACTGGAAGCGTTGTGGGATGTGATGGAAGGATAAGAAGAAAACAACGGATTGATAAAAGCGCTGCCGGGATGGCGGCGCTTTTTTTTGCTTTTTAAACGCTGAAGATCAAGTGTGGGAGCGAGCCTGCTCGCGATAGTGGTCTGTCAGAAAGCATCTGCCGATTGACATCGGCCTCATCGCGAGCAGGCTCACTCCTACAGGTTTTGCGGTGATCAGAAGCTGTAGGTTCCGGTCACAACCAGGCTACGCGGCGCCCCCGGCTGAATCTGAAACTGACTCGTCGCTGACTCGTAATATTCCTTATCCGCAATATTGTTCAACGCCGCCCGCAGATCCCAATCCTTCTGCCGGAACCCGGCCAATGCATCCCACCGACCATAGCCCGGCATCATCACCGTGTTGAGGTTATCGGCATACCGATCACCCACCAGCGTCAAACCGGTTTCCGCGTACCAACCCATCTCCGGTTTCCAGGTCACGAACAGGCTGCCGTTACGCTTGGCCACGTCACTGATGCGCTTGCCCTCAAAGCCGTTGTTGTCCTTTTCCACCGTCGCATCCTGAATGCCCACACCACCGCGCACATACCAGTTGCCGGTGATACGGCCGGTACCGGTCAGCTCGATGCCGCGGGACCGTTGCTTGCCGGTGAGCAAGGTGATGGTCGGGTCCAGCGGGTCGCTGGTGCGCCGGTTGTAGAGTTCCAGTTCATAGATCGCCAGGGTGGTGCTCAGCCGGTCGTCGAGCCAGTCGGACTTCACGCCGATTTCCTTTTGTTTGGTCAGCTCTGGACTCAGGTCATTGCCGTTACCGGTGGCGCCCGGCGTGATGCCGATCAAACCTCCGCCCACCGGCGAGAAGGTCTTGGACCAGGACGCATAGAAGGAATGATCCCGCAGCGGTGTCCAGACAAGGCCTACACGCGGGCTGGTGCTGGTGCTGTGGCTGTCACGGTCTTCGGAAATATTGCGCAGCTGGTTGGTCGATTCGATATCGAAGGTGTCGTAGCGCAGGCCGGCCAACACCTGCCATTGGTCGTTCAGGCGCAGCTGATCCTGCACGTACACCGCGCGGCTCTCGACTTCGGTGTGGTTGTTGCTCGCCACCTGCATGCGCCCGGTATGGCGCAGCTCACGGTTGGGGTTAAACAGGTCGAGTGCCGGCACCGGTGAGCTGCCTGGCCCCGACGTAGCAGCGTTGTACAGCGTCGGATCACGGCGCTGGCTGCCCACTTCAATACCGGTGAGCAACCGGTGTTCCAGGGCGAAGGTGTCGAACCCACCTTCCAGCTCGACGTTGTTGAAAACGTTACGGGTGGTCAGGTCCTGTTGCCAGTGCTGGCGCGTGACCTGGTGGGTGGCCGGGGTGTAGCCGGTCTGGTAGGTATTATCAAAATCACTGTTGAGCTTGAATACGCCCAGGGTATGGCGAAGCTGCCAGTTATCGCTGAGTTCGTAGCTGAGTTTGGAGCGCAGGGATTGTGACTTGTCGTCGATGAAATCGTGATCGCTGCCGTAGGTGGTATCCCGTCCTACATCTGCCGGGCGGCCATTTACCCCAGGCACTCCACGATCCGGGGTGCGGTTGTAACGGCTGTACTCGTACTGCACCAGCCAGTTGAGGTCCGGGGTCAGCTGCCAGCTCATCGATGGCGCGAACAGTTGGCGATTGCCGCTGACGCCATCGCGGAAGCTGTTTTCGTCCATATTGCCCATGTTCAGGCGCAGGCTGATGTTATCGGTCGGGTCGGTACTCAGGTCGGCGTACAGGCTGCGCAGGTCTTCGCTGCCGCCTTGCGCTTCAATGGTCGAGCGGCGGCCGAATTCTGGCTGTTTGCTGACCCGATTGACGATGCCGCCCTGGCTACCACGGCCATACAGCACCGCTGCCGGGCCTTTGAGCACTTCGATCTTCTCGATGTTGTGCAGGTCGCGCACGTACTGGCTGTCGTCACGAATGCCGTCGAGGTAAAAGTCGTTGCTGGCGTCGAAGCCCCGAATGCGCAGGCTATCAAAACGGGTGTCGGCGCCACTGCTGACGTTGGGAACGCCACTGAGTGCCGTGCCCAGGTCGTTGGTGCCGTAGTCCATCACGTTCGCGGTTTTCACCGAGTCGATGGCCTGGGGAACGTAACGCACCGGTGTCGCCGTGCGGGTCGCCGTGCTGGTTTCCTTCACTCGCGGGTCATCGGCCTCAGCTTCGGCGCTGATGGAAGTCGCCGGTAATATGGTCGGTGCGGCGTAGGAAAAACCGGCAGAAAGCACAGCTGAGAGACCCAAGCTGAAGGGCACAAGGCGAAAAGGGGCAGGCATTTTGGAGGGCGCGTCCTTAGAATTTTTGGGATGTGGCTGAACGGCGCGAATGATAATGCGTGCTATTTACTTTCGATAATTATTCCTGAAAAGTTCCCTGGTTCGATTGTTACTAATCATGTCAGAAACATTACGTTGATGATTCCTTAGACTTTTTTCGCCTATTCACAGACGATTCTTCAAATTGACACACCGTTAAGGGCGCGGCTAGGATTCGCCCCAACGCCTGTGGCCAACCGCCATGACTGACAAAATAATAAAAGGCCCGCCTCGATTTCTCGTGGGCGGGCCTTTTTGTTTTGCGTTGAAAAAAGAGCGCAACAGCGCCGTTTCAGCCGTTCGGCACAGCGCGTATTAACCGCTTATAAGGAAAAGAACAAAATGTTGAACAAGCGTATCAGCCTGATCGCTCTGGGGATGTTGAGTGCTACACAGGCCATGGCTAACGACCAGGCCGAATCCAAGGGTTTTGTTGAAGACAGCAGCCTCAAAGTGTTGCTGCGCAACGCCTACATGAACCGTGACTACAAAGACGGCAACCCGGACAAGGCCGAATGGGGCCAAGCGGCCATCGGGACCTTCTCGTCCGGCTTCACCCAAGGCACCGTTGGTGTCGGTGTTGACGCCTTCGGCCTCTACGCACTGCGCCTGGACGGCGGCAAAGGCCGCAGCGGCGCTGGCGGTATCGACTTCTTTAAACAAGGCGACAGCGGCGCTGCGGCTGACGACCTGTCCAAGGCTGGCGCTGCGGTCAAATTCCGCCTGTCCAGCACCACGCTGACCTACGGCGTCCAGATGCCGGCCCTGCCGGTACTGAGCTACGACAACTCGCGCCTGCTGCCGGAAAGCTACACCGGCACCCTGATCACCTCCAAGGAGATCAAGGGCCTGGAGCTGAACGCCGGTCGTTTCACCGCCGAATCGCGCAAGAGCGCTGAAGGCCGTGACAGCGGTGGCCTGAAGTCGATCAACGTATTGGGCGGCAGCTACCAGTTCACCGAGCAATTCAAGGCCGCGGTCTACGCTTCCGACGTTGAAGACGTGTTGAAGAAACAGTACCTCAACGCCAACTACGTCTTCCCGATCGACAAGGATCAGTCCCTGACCCTGGACTTCAACGGCTATCGCACCAAGCTGGAAGACTCCTACGTCCGTGACAGCGGCGCCACCGGCGACGACAACAAGATCTGGAGCCTGGCGGCCACTTTCGCCACCGGCCCGCACTCGTTCACCATCGCCCACCAGCGCAGCACCGGCGACAGCAACCTGGGCTATGCCTACGGCGGCTATCAGCGCGGCCAAGGTCGTGTGGGTGACGGCGGCAACACCATCTACCTGGCGAACTCCTACTGGTCCGACTTCAACGCCGAAGACGAACGCAGCTGGCAGCTGGGCTACGGCCTCGACTTCGGCACCTTCGGCGTGCCAGGCCTGAGCTACAACTTCGCCTACGTGCGCGGCGACAACATCACCACTTCCACCAGCGAAGGCGGTACCGAGCGCGAAATCTTCAACCAGTTCAAATACGTCGTCCAAAGCGGCCCGGCCAAAGACCTCAGCGTAAAACTGCGCAGCTCGATCCTGCGGGTTTCGCAGAAGTCGAGCGAGTACAACGTCAGCGGCAACGAAGTGCGTGTGTTCGTGGATTACCCGATCAACATCTTCTGATGCGGATTTGAGTTTTCGAACATGAAAAAACCCCGACTGGTTCGGGGTTTTTTTATTTCTGGGCGGTGGGTTTTTGTCCGCAGGATGTCATGTCGCTGAAATCGTATTTCGAGAACACGTGTCGCGAACATGTCGTCGGCGGCGACACGTTCCAATAACGTGTCGCAAAAAGTGGAAAATTGCGACACGTTCTGGGCTCATTGCGTTATGTGCGACATAGGGCAGTTTGCAGGGGCACGAATCAGCCTCGGGTTTTAGTGATTTTTATGGCTGGGCAATAATTATTGGCCAGCCATAATTTCCATAATTCCATTTTCAAGCGGCGAAGGGCCTAGATTGTGGGTTTTGATTGAAGCCCCCTGAGGCACGCTGTGTCTCGCCCATGTCAGGTTTGACGAAATCGCGACAGGGACCCATGGGGACTCAAACAAGTATCCGATACCCATATGATTGATTACCCGACGTAACTAATGATGTTCCCGTCCCCATCTTTATCCCCTGCACCCAACGCCCTACATTGAGCTCCAACACCTACCCATCATTCCGAGGGCAGGTCACTGGAGATTCCTCATGCCTTTCGTCAGCGTTCGCATTACCCGCGATGGCGTTACCCCAGAGCAGAAAGCTCAGGTGATCGCCGAAATCACTGAAACCCTGGAACGCGTCCTCAACAAACGCCCGGACCTGACCCACATCGTGATCGAAGAAGTCGACACCGATAACTGGGGCTACGCCGGCATGACCACCACTGCGTACCGAAAACAACTGGCTGAAGAGGAGGGCAAGTCATGACCGCCTCGGTCACCGTCGATTTTGTCTCCGACGTGGTGTGCCCCTGGTGCGCCCTGGGCGCCACGGCGCTGGAGCAAGCGATCGCGAATGTGGCGGACGATGTCTCGGTGCAGCTCACCTACAAACCCTTCGAATTGAACCCCGACATGCCGGCAGCCGGCGAGAAAGCCGTAGAGCACCTGATGCGCAAATATGGCCGCACCGCCGAGGAAGTCGCCGCCGGCAAGGCCATGCAAATCGCTCGCGGGGAAGCCATCGGCTTCAAGTTCGACCTGGAGAAACGCAGCCACTTCTACAACACCTTCGATGCACACCGCCTGCTGTTGTGGGCCTTGCAGCAAGGGCGGCAAATCGCACTGAAGAAGATCCTGCTGCGAGCCTACTTCACCGAGGGCCAGAACCCCAGCGATCAGCAAACCCTGGTGCGGCTGGCGGTGGAAGCCGGGCTGGATGAGGACGGAGCACGTGAAGTACTGACGTCCGGCGCTTTCGCCAGCGAAGTGCGCGAGCTGGAAGGTTTTTACCGCCAGCACGGCATCAACTCGGTGCCGGCCATGGTGCTCAACGGTCGTCACCTGGTGTCCGGTTCACAGTCGGTCGAGTACTACGAACAGATGTTGCGACAAATGGCCAACGCCCCCGCTGAAGCCTGATTACTTACTTTTCAAACCATCATTTCTGAGTAGAGGTTCATCATGAGCAATTCGAGAAAAGTCATCGTTATTACTGGCGCATCCCAAGGCCTCGGCGCCGGCATGGTCAAAGCCTTCCGTGATCTGGACTACCAGGTGGTTGCCACTTCGCGGTCGATCAAACCCTCCACCGATCCGGACATCCTCACCGTGGCCGGCGACATCGGCGAACCTGAAGTAGCCCAACAAGTCATCCGCGAAACCATCGCCCGTTTCGGCCGCATCGACACCCTGGTCAACAACGCCGGGATCTTCGTCGCCAAACCGTTCACGGACTACACCGCCGAAGATTACGCCGCCGTGCTGTCGGTGAACCTGAATGGCTTCTTCTACATCACCCAACTCGCCATCACCGAGATGGAAAAGCAAGGCAAAGGGCATGTGGTCAACATCACCACCAGCCTGGTCGATCATGCGATTGATGGCGTGCCTTCAGTACTGGCGTCGTTGACCAAAGGCGGCTTGAACGCGGCGACCAAATCCCTGGCCATCGAGTACGCCAAGCGCGGGATTCGGGTGAATGCGGTATCGCCCGGCATCATCAAGACGCCGATGCATGGTGAGGAGACTCATGCGGCGCTGGGCAGCCTGCATCCGATGGGGCACATGGGCGAGATCGACGATATTTCGCAGGCTGTGGTGTATTTGGACAGTGCCAAGTTTGTTACTGGCGAGATTTTGCATGTTGACGGTGGGCAGAGCGCTGGGCACTGAGGTTTGGTGCTTCAGCCTTCGACAAACAAAGCCCTCGTTTGAGGGCTTTGTTTTGCGGGGTCGAAACAGGTTTACCTGCAGACCCTATCTCACGCAACGGAACGCTTAGGCGATCGGGTCGAGTTGATCCAGAGCCCGGTTCACCGAGAGCTCTGCCAGCATGAGAATCTGGTGAACGCCCAATAGGGCGTTGCGGCTTGGGCCGGTTTCGCGGTCGGCGATGTCCATGGTGATGACGCTGGCGGATGCCAGGGATTCGCTGACGGAGCCCAGGAGAGTCTGGATATCGACTGTCGGGTTGATGGTGTACATCGTGGGTATTTCTGACGATCGTGCCTTCGAGCGTGCATACCTAACGCCCAGGTCTCGGACCCCTGCGCCAGTCGGGCCTGCACTTGCTCCGATACCGCTTCACGCCCACAGCGTCGAACGCGTTCTTCGGTGATCAGTTTGTATTGCGATCCGAGAATGCGGCCTTGGTATTTCGAACTCTGATAACGGTCTACTCCCGAGCTTTCCAGTGCTCAATGGATCCACTAATGCCTATGTTCAGGCTTAACGCTTGACTGATTTGAGAATACTCATATTTAATGGATCCATAAAAACAAGCCTGCGCTGGAGATCTTCATGTATCCGAAAAACACCTGGTATGTCGCCTGCACCCCTGACGAGATCGCTTCCAAGCCTCTGGGGCGGCAAATATGCGGTGAGAAAATCGTTTTCTATCGAGGCCTTGAGGGGCGCGTTGCCGCTGTCGAGGATTTTTGTCCTCATCGCGGCGCACCCCTCTCGCTTGGTTATGTCGACAACGGCAACCTGGTGTGTGGATACCATGGCCTGGTCATGGGCTGCGACGGCAAGACTGTCGAAATGCCGGGTCAGCGCGTACGGGGTTTTCCGTGCAACAAGACTTACGCGGTCGAAGAGCGCTACGGCTTCATCTGGGTCTGGCCTGGGGAGCAGGACAAGGCTGATCCTGCACTGATCCACCACCTGGAATGGGCTGTGAGTGATGAGTGGGCCTACGGCGGTGGGCTGTTCCATATCAATTGCGACTATCGACTGATGATCGATAACCTGATGGATCTCACCCACGAAACCTACGTACACGCCTCGAGCATCGGCCAGAAAGAGATCGATGAAGCGGCGCCGGTCACCACCGTCCAGGGCAACGAGGTGGTCACCGAGCGGCACATGGAAAACATCATGGCCCCGCCGTTCTGGCGTATGGCCCTGCGCGGCAACAATCTGGCCGACGACGTGCCGGTAGACCGTTGGCAGATCTGCCGCTTCAGCCCGCCCAGCCACGTGTTGATCGAGGTGGGCGTGGCCCACGCCGGCAAGGGCGGTTACCACGCCGAGCCGCAACACAAGGCCGCGAGCATCGTGGTCGACTTCATCACCCCGGAGACCGAAACGTCGATCTGGTACTTCTGGGGCATGGCACGCAATTTCAATCCCGGCGACGAAGCCCTGACCGCCAGCATTCGTGAGGGCCAGGGCAAGATTTTCAGCGAAGACCTCGACATGCTCGAGCAGCAGCAGAAAAACCTGCTGGCCCATCCCGAACGCAACTTGCTCAAGCTCAACATCGATGCCGGAGGGGTGCAGTCCAGGCGCGTGCTGGAACGTCTCATCGCCCTTGAACGAGCACCGTCGGTCGAGCTGATTGCAGCGGCCAAATAGCCAAGGGCATTGCCTTTAACGCTACGCCAGTCCCCTCCCAAAGATCCTGTTCGCGGCCACTGCGGTGGCCGGTCTTGAAGGTGCGCCATGATTGAAGTCGTCGTGTCATCCCGCAACAACGAAGCGTTGGATATCTGCAGCTACGAGTTGACCTGTGCCCAAGGCGGGGCATTGCCCGTCTTCAGTGCCGGGGCCCATATCGACGTGCACCTGCCCGGCGGACTGATCCGCCAGTACTCGCTGTGCAATCACCCGCAAGAGCGCCATCGCTACGTGATTGGCGTACTCAGGGACGCCGCCTCGCGCGGTGGTTCCCAGAGCCTGCATGAGCAGATCAACAGTGGCGATCGGCTGATGATCAGTGAGCCGCGCAATCTGTTCCCGCTGGTGGCTGAGGGACGGCGCAGCCTGTTGTTCGCCGGCGGCATCGGCATCACCCCGATCCTGTGCATGGCCGAGCAACTGGCCCATAGCGGCGCCGATTTCGAGCTGCACTACTGTGCTCGCTCCAGTGAGCGTGCGGCGTTTGTCGAGCGACTCAAAGGGGCATCCTTTGCCGATCGTGTGCACCTGCATTTCGATGAACAAGCCGATTCCCGCCTGGACGCCGCCAGGGTTCTGGCCAATCCGCAGCCTGACGTGCACCTGTATGTCTGCGGCCCCTCAGGCTTCATGCAGCATGTACTCGACAGCGCCAAGGCTCAGGGCTGGAGCGATGGGCAGTTGCACCGTGAATACTTCGCCGCGGCGCCGGTGGATACCGCCGGCGACGGGACGTTCCAGGTCAAGCTTGGCAGCAGCGGGCAGGTGTTCGACATTCCCGCCGACAAGACGGTGGTCCAGGTGCTGGAAAGCCACGGTGTCGAGATTGCCATTTCCTGTGAGCAGGGCGTCTGCGGAACCTGCCTGACCCGTGTACTGGAGGGGGTGCCGGATCACCGTGACCTGTTCCTCACCGAAGACGAGCAAGCGGCCAATGATCAGTTCACGCCCTGCTGTTCGAGGGCCAAATCCGCGTTATTGGTGCTGGATCTCTGAACGAGCCGGTCATTCGCCGCGCGCGATGACTTTTACCCGCTCGCCATTACCGATTGCTCCGAACACTTCGGCGTAGCGCAGCGTGGCGTTGGCGTGTTCACGCATGATGGCTTCAGCGCGTGCGCCCTGGCGGCTGACCAGCGCGTCGTAGACCGAGTGGTGTTGCATGTGCGCGAAGTTGAAGCGCCGGTATTCACGCGCCATGTCTTCACGATCGATCGCCAGCGCTGACACTGAGGCGAAAGGGCGATGGTCGTTGCGCGACAGGGCTTCGGCAATGGCCGGGTTGGCGCTGCTGGCGACGATCACCTGATGAAAACGCATGTTGAGGTCATGGAATACCTCAAGGTCTTCTTCGGTCACAAAGCCTTTGTCGAACAGCGCATCGCCCTGCACCAGGCATTCGAGCAGCGCCGCCTGCGCTTGCTCACTCAACCCGCGCTCGGCGCTCTGCCGCGCCGCCAGCCCCTCCAGCACCCCGCGTACCTCCACGGCGCCGGCGATATCGTCGGCGCTCACCGAGCGTACCTGATAGCCCCGTCCGCCATGGCGCACCAGCAAGCCTTCCTGTTCCAGGGTCAAAAAGGCCATGCGCACCGGCATGCGCGAAACGCCAAAGCGTTCCGCCGTCGGAATCTCCATCAGCCGTTCGCCGGCCGCCAGCTCGCCCGAGGCGATCATTTTGCGCAGTGCGACCAGCACCATTTGACCTGGTTTGCTCATGCAGGCGACTTCCAGTGAGGGGTCGCCATAGTAACGCAAGGAGAGGGGGAGATGCAGGGGCGCCAGGCGCCCCTGGGCGCAGGTCAGAGTGACAGTGGGTAGCTGACGATCACACGGGTCTGATCGAAGTCACTGTTGAAACTGCGGCGGTTGGTGGCGTTGTTCACCCGCAGGCTGAGGTTCTTCAGCGGGCCACTTTGCAGGGTATAGCTGAGCTCGGTGTCGCGCTCCCATTCCTTGCCATTGCTGCCAGCCTTGGTCGTCGCGTTGTCGCCATGACCGTAGCGGGTCATCAGCTGCAGGCCGGGAATACCGACAGCGACGAAGTTGTAGTCATACCGAGCCTGCCAGGAACGTTCATCGGCGTTGCTGAAGTTGCCGTTGAACATGTCATTGCCCAGGGTGCGCCCACTACTGCCATACACGGACATCCAGCCGGTATCGCCGCTGACTTTTTGCAGCCCCAGATACAGGGTATGGCCACCCAGGTTGGCCGAGAACAGCCCGTAGGCGGTATGGCTTTGCACGTTGCCGATAAGCGCGCTGCCGTCATCCTTGTCGATGAAATAGCCCAGGTTCGCGCCGAGGGTCCAGTCACCGAATTTCTGTTTATGCAGCAGATTCAGATAGCTTTGCTGATAGATGTCTTCGAGTTGCGAGTGCCAGGCGCCAATCAGCGTTTGTTGTTCGTTGAAACGGTATTCGGCGCCCGCGTAGTTGAAACTGTCCGACATGACGGTGGGAGCCGCCCAGGCCGAGAGGTCTTGCATGTCCGAGGAGTTACGCAGGCTCACGGCGGTGTATTGGCCTGCCTGCAGGCTCAGGCCAGGGAGCTCTCGGGACACCAGCGTGGTGCCCTGGAAGGTCTGCGGCAGCAGGCGCCCGTCATCGTAGCGCAGCAGCGGAATATCCGGCATGAGCTCGCCGAGCATCAGCTCGGTGTCGGACACACGCATTTTTGCCGCCACCCCCGCGCGCCCATAGTTGTCAGCGGCGTGACCATCGTCGTGCACCGGCAGCAGCTCCGATCCGGAGCGTTGAGGGCCGCTGTCGAGCTTGACGCCAAACATCGCTATACCGTCCAGGCCAAAGCCGACCACACCAGGGGTATAACCGGAACTGAACTTGAGGATCGCGCCCTGGGCCCATTCCTCGATCTTGCTCTTACTGGCGCCGGGATCGTTGAAATCCCGATTGAAATAGTAATTTCGCAGCGTCAGGCTGGTCTTCGAATCCTCGAAAAAACCGCTGCTTTCAGCCTGCGCCGAAGGAATCAGGGCAAGCGCTATTGCACCGCCGAGCAGAGCCCGGGGAGGGAAGGAGAGGTACGTCATTATTGTTGTTTTCCTGAAGGATGTAGTCAGTAGCGGGAACCGACCCCGCTACCTCTTTGCACGGGTGTCAGGCCTGGCTGAGCTGGGTGCCAGGCTGTGGTTGGGCGGCAGGCCGCAGTGCCAAAAGCACAGCGGCGGCGATGACGAAAACCACGGCAAACACCCCATACAGGTGCAGGGGTTGCCAGCCGCCGTCCAGCAACAGGCCGGCGACCGTCGGCGAAAGAATCGCGCCAATGCGTCCGATACCGATGCCCCAACCAACCCCCGTCGCGCGCACCGAAGCGTCATAGACAATCGGCGACAACGCGTACAGGCCCGCCACACAGCCGTTGGCAAACAGGCCGATCAACAGCCCCAGGCCGAGCGCCATTGACACCGATGAAGCCGAGCCGACGAACAACACCAGCAAGCCTGCGGTCACCAACATGAACAGCGACAGCACGCGAGTCAGCCGCCAGCGCGAGGCCATGGCGCCAATCAATGCCGCGCCAAAAATACCGCCAACACTCAACAACACCCCGCCGCTGATGCCTTGTTGTGCCGACAGCCCTGCCGCTACCAGCAGCTTCGGCGTCCAGCTCATCACGAAGTAGAAGCCGAACATCACCAGGAAGAACAGCAGCCAGATCAGCAGCGTGGTGCGCCGCGAGTCCGGTGAGAGCAACTGCGCCAGGCGTCCGCGGCCTGAAGTCGGCGCTGTCATGGCGAGGGGCAGGTCGCGCAGCTCGGGCTGGCCGAGGCGGGCGGCCAGACGATTGATCCGGGCCAAGGCATTGACGGGACGGCGGGCGATCAGAAAATCCAGCGACTCAGGCAAATACAGCAGCACCAGGGGAATCACCGCCAAGGTCACCACGCCACCGAAGATGAACACCGAGCGCCAGCCAAAGTGCGTCAGCAGCCACACCGACAACAAGCCCCCAAGCGTCGCGCCCAAGGCATAACCGGTGGACTGCAGGCTCACCGCCAATCCTCGCCAGCGCTTGTTGGCGTACTCACTGGCAATCACATTACTGCTGGCCAGGATCCCGCCAATGCCCAGGCCGGTCAGCCCGCGCATGAGCGCCAGCTGCAAGGGCGTCTGGGTCAGCGCCGACAACAGCATCCCGACACCCGAGAGCAGCAAGCAAAACAGAATCAAAGGGCGACGACCAAAGCGATCCGCCCATGGGGCAATGAACAAAGAGCCCGCCGCCATGCCAAACAGCCCGGCGCTCAACAACAGGCCGATCTGCGCACCATTCAGGCCCCATTCGGCAGACACCGAAGAGGCCGTGAAGGCCATGACCAGCACGTCGAAGCCATCAATCATGTTCAGGACAATGCAGATGCCCACGGCCAGCCACTGGAACGGCGCCATGGGGCGCTCGTCCACCACTCTCTTGAGATCGACGGTCATGGTCGGCCCTCGAAACGAGGCTGTGCACAGGTAAGGCTGGAATAGCAGACGTAGGTGGCTGCAAGCCAAGGCTTGAGCCAGATTGAGAAGTCACTCATCACGACAGACACCCTTGTTATTTTTATGGGCGGGCAGGTGGGGTACCTGACACCGTGTGGTGGCAGTCAATCAATTTATGGATCCATTGAGAAGTGGGTTTCGGAAAAATGTTAGCTGTATATTTTTTAAGTTATGATAAAAACCTTATAAATCAGTAATTTATACTGTTTATGAACTGTCTCTTATACACATCT
>NZ_JZRI01000127.1:0-1567 GCF_000952175.1 Pseudomonas sp. ES3-33
AGCGTCACCCCGGTCGATGACAACTTCACCGATGCCAGCGAAACCGTGTCCACCCTTGAAGACACTGCCGTGACCGGCAGCGTCCTCACTGGTACCTCGAGCGTCGACGGCGACGTGACCGTGGTCAACTTCACCATCGGCACGAGCACTTACACCGCTGGTAGCACCGCGACTATCGCCAATGTCGGCACCTTGGTGATTGGGACGAACGGGGCGTACACCTTTACTCCGGCTGCCAACTACAACGGCAGCGTGCCAGTGGTCAGCTACACCGTCACCGACGGTTCCGGTAGCAATGTCACTTCGACCCTGAACATCAGCGTCACCCCGGTCGATGACAACTTCACCGATGCCAGCGAAACGGTCTCCACCCTGGAAGACACTGCCGTTACCGGCAGCGTCCTCACGGGTACCTCGAGCGTCGACGGCGACGTGACCGTGGTCAACTTCACCATCGGTGCGGACACCTACACCGCCGGCAGCACCGCGACTATCGCTAATGTCGGCACCCTGGTGATCGGCGCGAACGGGGCGTACACCTTCACCCCAGCCACTAACTACAACGGCACCGTTCCAGTGGTCAGCTACACCGTCACCGACGGTTCCGGTAGCAATGTCACCTCGACCCTGAATATCAGCGTCACTCCGGTTGATGACAGCTTCACCGATGCCAGCGAAACCGTCTCCACCCTGGAAGACACCGCCGTTACCGGCAGCGTCCTCACTGGCACCTCGAGCGTCGACGGCGATGTGACTGTGGTCAACTTCACTATCGGCACTAGCACTTACACCGCTGGTAGCACCGCGACCATCGCCAATGTCGGCACCTTGGTCATTGCGGCCAATGGCGCCTACACCTTTACTCCGGCCGCCAACTACAACGGCACCGTTCCAGTGGTCAGCTACACCGTCACCGACGGTTCCGGTAGCAATGTCACTTCGACTCTGAACATCAGCGTCACCCCGGTTGATGACAACTTCACCGATGCCAGCGAAACCGTGTCCACCCTTGAAGACACTGCCGTTACCGGCAGCGTGCTGACTGGCACCTCGAGCGTCGACGGCGACGTGACCGTGGTCAACTTCACCATCGGCACGAGCACTTACACCGCTGGTAGCACCGCGACCATCGCCAATGTCGGCACCCTGGTGATCGGGGCGAACGGGGCGTACACCTTCACCCCAGCTGCCAACTACAACGGCACAGTGCCTGAGGTCAGCTACACCCTCACTGACGGTTCCGGTAGCAATGTCACTTCGACCCTGAACATCAGCGTCACTCCGGTTGATGACAACTTCACCGATGCCAGCGAAACGGTCTCCACCCTGGAAGACACTGCCGTTACCGGCAGCGTGCTGACTGGCACCTCGAGCGTCGACGGCGACGTGACCGTGGTCAACTTCACCATCGGTGCGAACACCTACACCGCCGGCAGTACGGCGACTATCGCCAATGTCGGCACCTTGGTGATTGGGACGAACGGGGCGTACACCTTTACTCCGGCTGCCAACTACAACGGCAGCGTGCCAGTGGTCAGCTACACCGTCACCGACGGTTCCGGTAGCA
>NZ_JZRI01000128.1:0-17017 GCF_000952175.1 Pseudomonas sp. ES3-33
GACGACAGGGACTTCAGACTAACAATGCAAACCTGCGTCGCTGCGCTCCGACTGCCTGGCCGGATGAGCGTGGAACGGGTGGCCGGATGTTGGTGGACTGGGTGGCCGGATGGCGTGGAATGCGCACTCTGTGGTTCTGCTTGCGATCCTGCACAATCAAATGCTGCAAACAGAGCGCCTGCTACACAGTTTCAATGTCATCTTCGATGATTTTAAGGACAAGATAAAAACCTATCCCCCAAAACTTCAGGGCTTGCTCAGGATCACCATCGACCAGGTCGACAAGCAGGGCCGAACGCTAACCAGGACCTTTCGCTTGCTGAAGGGGCTGTCCTTGCTGCCAATCGTCGGGGCCTTGCTGCTGGCCGCGATAAAATACTGGGATGGTTTCGTATGGCTATTGATGACCATCCTGTCGATCGTGTTTTCCGCGCTCAACGTAGCCCCGAACTTTCTCAGCCCGTAAAGGCTTTGCCTCATTTCTATGGAAAATTTTAAGGTGAAATAGGATTAGTAAGTTCAAACTGTTGAATAATGATCCACGCTGCCTACAATTGATCGAGGAAAAAATTTATGCTCGCAACAAACAGATGGCAGCTGAGCACGCAGCATCCTCAACGGAGCTGGAGCGTGCGGCGGTTTTCATAAAGGCTGCGCTTTGCAGGAAATCTGGCTTATCCCTCGGCCACGTCGTTTTCAATCGCTCAGTGATGAACGTTAAGAGATGAAAACCCACCATTTGAAACTCCTGAGGCCATCACAGTTGGCAGTCAGCAGGAGCTTGCCACGTAGTCTACGTAATGAAGGTCCCGCGTCTTACATTAGCGACGAGAAATCCCAGATGAGCGTTGAACTGAATGAGGAGGATATGCGCTTGGCGCTATTCGGCTCCCCAAAACAATCCGACCCCGTAGTACTCGCAAAGCCGCAGCCGAGTCCAACGTCCCGACTAAACTCTAAACCGCTATCACTGAAGCTGAGGGTGACACTGCACGTTACCAAGGACTTCGAAGGCGACGTGAGCGTGTTCATTTATGATGCGAACACGCTGAGTACTCTTATCGCGGAACAAGAGGCTAAAAAAGAAGCTAAAAAAAAGAAATTCAAATATTTCGATGTGGTCTCGGTCAAACCCATCCAGTAACTATCGTGTCGTTAAAGAGCGTGCTTCATTGCACTGCTCTTGCTCCCTATGCAATACCACTGACCAGCCAGTTGTTTTCTTGCAGACATTCGTTTGCATGTAACTTGACCAGTATGCGCCGTAATAGGGACTGGCTGATAAAGTCCAAAAGCAACAACTCCAGCAGTATTAAAAAATACTCGGTTTTTTGAACAAGCGGATGGGGAACTCCACAACACTACATCCGGAATATTTCCGCTATTGCTATCCCATTTTGGTTAGCGGCCACCGCCTTCCGGGTACAGCTATTACCGCATCCCAACTTGACCGCGGTCACTGCTTGAATCATATAAAGCTGTGTGATGGTCAGATTGGTCAGGTGAGCCAAAAATCTAAACGATCTCGGTTCGACTTCACTGTGACGATGCATCGAGAACTGATTTCAGCTCCTGAGCATGCGCACTTTCAGGTGTGGATTCGTGCTGCTGGTTAAGAGAATTCCTGAGAAAAGCCCTAGTAAAGGTAGAGCCACCCATCGGTTGGGGGCATGCCGCAAAAGTTAATTTTGAAAAAACAGGCGAACATTACAGAATTGTAATTTTTCAATCATCTCCCCGTTATCTTCAAATTGCAACGATACAAGTCGGCGACGATACGGGAGCAGAAACTGCTCCCGTAAACAATAATTCCAGCCGAAGAGCTTTCTAGTTCTGCCGAACCTAAGGAGTGATTAATGGATAACAATACGAAATTTTCGATGGCCGCTTTGGCGTTGGTTGTCAGTTCTGGGCCTTCTATAGTGTTTGCGGAGGAAAAGACTGGGGGGTTTATCGAAGACAGCAGCCTTACCGTGCTCAATCGAAATTTCTACTTCAATCGTGATCATCGTAACGGTCAATCAAGCCCCACGGGCAATGGCTACTCCGAAGCTTGGTCGCATGCGATTATCAGTAAGTTCGAATCCGGGTTTACCCAAGGCACTGTAGGCGTGGGCGTCGACGCTTTCGCGATGATCGGTTTGAAGCTTGATACGGGTGACGGTCGTAACGGCGGTCGTAGTTCATTCGATGTGCTACCTGTCAATGGCGACGGCGAAGCTCGAGATGAATACACGAAAGTCGGTGGCGCGGCAAAAGTTCGCGCTTTTGACACTGTGGTGAAAGTAGGTGATGTATTTCCCGCCAACCCTGTCGTGGCTTCTGGCGACTCAAGGCTTTTACCGGAAAGTTTCCGTGGTGTGACCGCTACCAATACCAGCATCGAAGGGCTGACAGTTCAGGGTGGTCGCCTGCATGCTATGAGTCAACCAGTCTCCAGCAATATGCGCGACAACTTCGCAACCTTCTATGCAGGCCCAGTTAACTCACCTTGGGTCGGCTATTTTGGTGGCGACTACAATGTGAATAAGAATATTATCGTTAGTCTTTACTCCAGTCGTCTCAAAGACGCCTGGAATCAATACTATGCTGGCACCGGGTTGAACTACTCCTTCTCTGATGAGCTTTCCGTATTCGGCGGTGTGAATTACTACAAGGCCGTTGACGAAGGGAAAAAACTGCTGGGCGAGTTCGACAACAATATTTGGAGCGCTAAGGTTGGCGTGAAGTATGGCGCACACTCACTTGCACTTTCTCACCAGCGAAATAATGGTAACGACGACTTCGACTATCTGCGTCAGTCGGATTCCATCTTTCTCGACAACTCAATCCAGTACAGCGACTTCAACTCGCCAAAAGAACGTTCATGGATGGTGCGTTACGACCTCGACATGAGCTCGTATGGTGTACCTGGCTTGTCGTTTATGACACGTTATGGTCGTGGCACCGACGCCGACTACTCCAACGCCAACGCCACATACATGCGGCGCGATGCGGATGGAAACCCGTTGACCGATCAGAAACGTTGGGAGCGCGACATCGAAGTAAAATACGTCGTTCAGACAGGCTCCTTGAAAGATATGTCCTTCCGCTTGCGACAAATGAACACCCGTGCAACCGCGTTTGAGTCTGATTTGGATGAAGTCCGTGTGATCGTTGAGTACCCACTAGCGATTCTGTAATACCTGAACGGGATAATTCGTTCTTCACGAATATCCCGTTTTCGCTAGAAAGATTTCAAAAATGTAATTTTTCAATCATCTTCATGTTAACTTGAATTGCTTATAGTGAGTGGGAGTTAATAGGAATCTAGCTAGCGCATCTGGTTGGAGTCCTATAGACAAGTAGCTAGTATGTGAAAATCTGAAACTCATCGCTGTTCAGTTAAAAGCTCCAAGCTCACCTTTAGAAGCTCCTTTGGAAAAAGGTGAATTTTTAAGACGTCCCTCGGGGCGTCTTTTTTATGACCGTTAAAACACGAGCATATAAAAAACGCCCGATACCTCTAAGTATTGAGGTTAATCGAGCGTTATAAATCCCTCTGACAGCAGCATAGCTGCTAGCCGCCTCGTTTACGACACTCTCCAGCCACAGTGTACCTAATTGTATTTAGCTGTCCTTTTGAATCTTCATAGGTCATTGCGGCGGGCACCACTGCGCAGACTTTTGCAGGCCGCACCACACTGATAACCTTCACAACATCCACCTTCATCCCGTACTCGTATTCTTTCGACACAGGGGCGCTTTTCCCCTGGCTAATTGCATACTGCTCCATGGCTTTAGCATTCGCCACCATCATCTTTTCAAAGGCTTTGTCTCCTCCCCCTTCCGCCAGTACGAGAGAGGATAACGTCAGAGCTCCAGCGAAAGTAATAATACTCATGAACTTCATATTTAGTACCTCATATATTAACTGTTACAAGGATATCAATTCGAACATTGCGATGGCGTGGCGGCTAGGTTACGAATGTGTAATAAAGCCGTAAAAAAAACCGCCGCCGGAAACCGGAAGCGGTTTTTTATACGCAGTACTACTACATTTTACCTGTCTCATCTTTAGCATCACTTGAAACCACGGGAACGCTCTTCCCTTCTCTAGCAACATATGCCTCCATTGCCACATCTCGCGCCGCCATCATTTTTTCGAAGGTTCTGTCCCCCCCACCTTCGGCTAAAGCAACTGAAGAAAGGATTAAAGCACCCGCAAGAGCGCAGATTTGAGCAATTTTCATACTGACACCTCATATAGTTAACGCTAGTAGGGTATCAATTCGAACCTATCAACACGGTGGCGCCAAGATTACAGATTCGTTATGTAGCTCACATAAAAAAGCCCACTATCGAATCTCGATAGTGGGCTTTTAAAACTAAAGAATTATACGGCTTCTATTTTATCGTCTTCGTCTTCGGCTTCTTCCTCGTCTCGGCGGTGCGCCCATTGATAAAGCGCAGGCAATATCAGCAGGGTCAACGCAGTTGAGGATAGGATGCCCCCGATCACCACGGTAGCCAGGGGTCTCTGGACCTCTGCCCCCGTTCCGGTGGCCAGTGCCATCGGAATAAAGCCAAGAGAGGCCACCAGAGCTGTCATCAACACTGGGCGCAAACGGGTAAGAGCCCCTTCATTGATTGCGGAACTCAACGAATGTCCTTCCTCCCGAAGATTGCGGATGAACGCAATCATCACCAGACCATTCAGCACCGCCACGCCCGACAACGCGATGAAACCAACACCTGCCGAGATCGACAGCGGGATGTCTCGGAGCCATAAAGCCATGACTCCCCCCGTCAATGCGAATGGAATACCGGTGAACACCAATAGGCCATCCTTGAGGTTGTTGAACATCATGAACAAGAGTGCGAACACCAAGAGCAGGGCCACCGGGACTACAATCTGTAGTCGCTTGGCAGCGGATTGGAGCTGCTCGAACTGTCCTCCCCAGTTGGTCCAGTAACCGGCCGGGATCTGCACTTCTTTATCAATGGCGCTACTGGCCTCCTGTACAAATGAGCCGATATCACGCCCACGCACGTTGGCGCTGACGATCACCAGACGTTTGCCGTTTTCACGACTGACCTGGTTAGGTCCCAACACTAGATCGAGGCTAGCCACCTCTGAAAGAGCAATAAACCCGATCTGATCGGCATTGGTGTTAAGCAGCGCCGGTACCGGGATTAGCAGTGTGGACAATCCCTCGAGATCCTTACGCATGGCGTCGGATAAACGCACCACCATGTCGAATCGGCGGTCTCCCTCATACATCGTACCGGCTTGACGACCACCGACCGCCACCGCAATGGTGTCTTGTACGTCGCCAACGTTCAGTCCGTAACGGGCGGCTTTGTCACGGTCGATGTTGATGGTCAGTACCGGCAGTCCCGACGTTTGCTCGACTTTGACCTCGGAGGCACCATTGATCTTCTGCATGGACGCGGCAATTTTTGCAGCGGTGCTGTTAAGCACCGCCATGTCATCACCGAAGACCTTGACCGCCACATCACTGCGCACGCCTGAAATCAGCTCGTTAAAACGCAATTGAATAGGCTGAGAAAGCTCATAGTTGCTTCCGGGCATTCCGGCTGTAGCTTTTTGGATATCAGCTACCAACGCCTCTCTGGATTTATTCGGATCAGGCCATTGATTCTTCGGCTTGAGCATCACGTAGCTGTCAGAGATGTTTGGTGGCATTGGGTCTGAGGCAATTTCTGCTGTACCAGTACGAGCAAACATCCGCTTGACCTCCGGTACCTTTGCTAACACAAGTCTTTCCAGACGTTGCTGCATTTCTACCGATTGCGTCAGGCTGGTACCTGGTACACGCAGTGCTTGTAACGCGAAATCCCCTTCACTGAGGCTCGGCACAAACTCGCTGCCCATTCGACTGGCGACCACACCGCACACCGCGATAACGGCTAGTGCTATGGCGAATGCCATTGATCGATGGCCCATGACCCATTCTAGCGCTGGCGCATACACCCGACGGGCGCCACGCATGATGATGTTCTCTTCTTCCTTGACCTTACCGGTGACGAACATCGCAATCGCCGCCGGGACAAAGGTCACCGACAACAGCATCGCGCCGAGCAAGGCAATCACCACAGTAAACGCCATCGGGTGAAACATTTTTCCTTCGACGCCGGTGAGGGCAAAAATCGGTAGGTACACGACCATGATGATCAACTGGCCGAAAATCAGCGGTCGGCGTGCTTCCTTGGCCGCCGCGAACACTTCGTGAAAGCGTTCGGAGCGGGTGAGGATGCGTCCGTGGTGTTGCTGTGCATGGGCCAGACGACGGATGGCGTTTTCGACAATGACCACCGCGCCATCAACGATGATGCCAAAGTCCAACGCTCCGAGGCTCATCAGGTTGGCGCTGACCTTGTTGGTGAACATGCCAGTGAATGTGAATAGCATCGCGAGCGGGATCACCATGGCAGTGATCAGAGCGGCGCGAATGTTGCCAAGGAACAGGAACAGAATCGCGATTACCAGAATCGCACCTTCAATCAAGTTCTTCTTAACGGTGGCAATCGCCTTGTCCACCAAATTGGTACGGTCATAGACGGTGACTGCCACCACCCCTTTTGGCAGTGAGCGGTTGATTTGCTCAAGCTTGCTGGCAACGGCCTGGGCCACGGTGCGGCTGTTCTCACCGATCAGCATGAACACTGTGCCGAGCACCACTTCACGACCGTTTTCGGTCGCGGCCCCCGTGCGCAATTCACGGCCGATGTCCACGGTTGCGACGTTCTTGACGCGGATGGGCGTACCGTCGACGTTGGCCATGACGATATTGGCGATATCGTCGGTGGTCGCTACTTGGCCGGGTGCGCGAATCAGTAACTGTTCGCCACTGTGTTCGATGTAACCGGCACCGACGTTAGCGTTGTTGCGCTCCAGCGCTGTAACAAGGTCAGTCAGCGTAAGCTTGTAAGCCGCCAAGCGTTTTGGATCAGGCGCAATCTGGTACTCCTTGGCGAACCCGCCAATGGTATTGATTTCGGCGACCCCGGGAACATTGCGCAGCTGAGGTTTTATGATCCAGTCTTGGATCACCCTCAGGTCGGTCGGCGTATAGGGGTTGCCGTCCTCCTTGACAGCACCTTCTTCAGCCTCGACCGTCCACAGGAAAATTTCACCCAGACCGGTTGAGATCGGCCCCATGACGGCTTCCACACCCTCGGGCAGTTGCTCCTTGGCCACCTGCAACCGTTCGTTGACCAATTGTCGGGCGAAGAACAGGTCAGTGCCTTCCTTGAAGATCACTGTGACTTGCGACAAACCCGAGCGTGACAGCGAGCGAGTTTGTTCTAGAGCCGGCAAACCAGCCATTGCAGTTTCGATGGGGAACGTGATGCGCTGCTCGGTTTCCAGTGGTGAAAAACCTGCTGCCCCTGTGTTGATTTGCACCTGGACGTTGGTGATATCGGGAACGGCGTCGATCGGCAGCTTCTGGTAGCTGGCTATACCGAGGCCGGCCATGAGGAGAACCGCGAGCAGCACGATGATGCGCTGCTCGATGGCAAATTGGATCAGGCGTTCGAACATGAGAACCTTCTCGTGGAAGTGGCGGATCAGTGGGCGTGTTCAGCCGAGGCTTTACCCAGTTCTGATTTCAGAATGAAACTGCCGGCAGCGGCGACTTGAACACCGGGCTCCAGGCCCTCCGTGATCTCGACCAGACCCGCCGAACGGCCACCTGTCTCCACTGGCTGAGCTTTAAACCCGTCGTCCGTTCGAACGAAAACAGTTTGCTTGTCCTCGACCGTCTGGATAGCCGCTTCTGGTACTGCGACCTTTGTTTGCCGAGTATCAGTGTCAACCTGCACGGTCACGAATAGCCCGGGACGCCATGCACCTTGTGGATTGGCCAAGGTCACGCGGACCGTGGCTGTACGAGTTTGCTCGCCCAACAAACTGCCGACATAGGCCACGGTTCCAGTGACTTCGGCATTCAGTTCCGGCGCACTGACCGTGACCGACTTGCCCACCAGTACCTTGTTTAAATCCTTTGGCGAGACACCAAAGGTCACCCACACACGCGACAAGTCGGAGAGGGTGAAGGCATTAGTGGTTTCGCTGACAACCTCACCGAGGCCCAAGTGTTTCTCAACGACAACCCCGTCAAACGGCGCACGCAATTCATATCGGTTACCCCCGCTGGTGACCGAGCTGCCACTGAGTACGCTGATTTTTTGTCGAGCATTGCTGAGGGCGATTTCGGCTTCTTGCAAAGCCTGGCGGGCTTGCAGGAAATCCTGTTCGGCAGAGATTTTGTCCTGCCATAACTGTCGCTCTCGCTCGTAGGTAGTACGGGCCAACTCAAGACGACGTTGCGCCGCGGCTTGTTCACTACGCTGATCAGAAATTTGTTGGCTGGCGATCACGGCCAGCAACTGGCCTTTTTTCACCGGTTGACCAAGATTGACATGGACCGACTCGACGACACCGGGTACGCGGGGCACCACATGCGCAGTGCGGTCTTCATCAAAACGGATTTCTCCAGGAAAGGGCAATGAAAGGCTAATACTCTGCGCCTTGGCTTCGACCAACTGGATGCCGGCTGAGCTGATCTGCTCTTCGCTCAGAGTCAAGTGACCTTCTTCCGCTTCGCCTTCGGCGTGTTCGCCCTCGGCCGATTTCTTGCCAGTAGTTTCATCGCCGTGATCGTCATGGCCTTTGCCCTCCTGAGCCTGAGCCTGAGCTTCGGCTGAGGGCACCGATGGGCTGCCCATCCACAACGAGCCGATGCCTATACCCACCGTCAAGGTCAGTGCAGTGACGAGAATTAGTTTTTTATCCATGGAAACTCCCTGCGCAGCCCAGTCGGCAGTCACGGATTACCGTGGTATTGCGATGCTGAGCAGCGGTAAAAAAAGCGTTATATGAAATTCACGGAGTACGAGTGAGAAGGGCGACATCTCCGAAAATTCGCTCGATGCGCACCCAGGCGTCTGTCGCCTCGGCGATAGCCTGGATGTATTGCGTGCGGGCGCTAATCAAGGTGCGCTGAGCATCGAGTACGTCGAGGAAGTTAAACTTGCCCATTTCGAAACCTCGGGTAGCGGTGTCGACGGCACTTTGCGCGGCAGGCAGGATGGTTTGATTGAACGACGCGACTTCAGTGTTAGCCGTCATCCACTGATCCAGGGTGGTCTGGATTTCTGTGCGCAGGCGTAACTCACTGGCGTTACGAAGGTCGCGGGCTTGATCGGTACGGCGGGCAGCGGCTAGTACGTTGCCCTGGTTACGGTTAAACAATGGGATGGGCATAGACAGCCCCACAACATTCACCCGCTCGCGCTCGCGCTCGTCGTATTGGCTCCCGATACTCACGGTGAGGTCGGGAATTCGCTGAGCCTTCTCCAGGCCAAGGGAGGCTTCCCGCTGATCTATTTGCAGTTTTGCCAATCGTAGCTCCGCGGTTTCACCTATGCGATTAAGCAGCAGTGACGAATCCGGTACGGTTGGCATCGACCGGCCTGGATCACCCACAGACACGAATGCAGGCAAAGGCGCGCCCATGACCTGAGCGAGTCGCTGGTAGGCACTGGCCTCATCCCGCTCAGCCCGCCTCAGCTCCAGACGCACTTCTGATAGCTGAACCTCTGCGCGAGTACCTTCAACGGGTGAGGATTTACCACTCTTGATGCGACCTTGAGCTACACGCAAACCGCGCTCGGCGAGCTCAAGTGATTGACGTGATAACAGCAGCCTTTGCTGAGCCGTCGAGGAGCTGTAAAACGCCTGAATGACATCGGCACGCAGAACATTGCGTTTGCGTTCCAATTCAATCCCGGCCGCGTCTTGAGCTCGACTGGCCACCTCGATCCTAGCCCCGCGCTTACCGCCAAGCTCGATCGGCTGGTTGATCATTACCGTCGTAGTGCGCGAGTTTCGCCGAGTATCTTCAGCCTCCCAGGAAACCTCAGGGTTAGGGATCAACCCTGCCTGCTGTCGCTCTCCCTGAGCAATACCAGTCTCCCATTGAGCGGCCGCCAGATCAGGGTTATTGGCAAAAGCAGTTTCAAGCGCCTGATCCATTGTGAGCATTTGAGCGGTCGCCGCAAACAAAGGACTAGTAAAAAGCGCAAGGATCGAAATGAGACCTGCTCTTAGCATGGTCTTATGCGTGATTGGGTGAGCAATAAACTTTCTACACCGAAGTAATTCCATCATTCCTTAAACCTTTAAAACAAAAAGAATTTCCCATGAGGCAAATGTAATTCTCCGCACCTATCAACAAGGTGACTGAAAAATTACAAATACGTTATCCAGCGGAAAAACCTCAATTAATGCATTAGGATGAAGTCAATAAGTGCTCGCGCCAAGAAACAACCCGAAACAAAAAAGGGGCGCCGAACCTAATACTTTGGGAGGTAAAGGAAACATGACGAACCTTGCAAAGCTTTAAAAAGACCATATTGCGAATAAAATTAAAGATGTAGCCAGAATCGAAACGTTTATACAGATTAATAATGCCCTTAAACCATGTTTAACGAGCATCAAATCATTCCGATACATTTACCAGAGGGTGAAATCCTATGCGAATCCTTGTGATAGAGGACGAGCTGAAGACTGCTGAGTACTTACATCAAGGCCTGACTGAAAGTGGCTATATTGTAGACTGCGCATCGACCGGGGCTGATGGACTCCATCTAGCACGTCAGCAAGCTTATGATCTGGTAATACTAGACGTAAATCTACCTGAAATTGACGGTTGGGACGTTCTTGAAAATATTCGGCAGACTAGTAGCACTCGGGTAATGATGCTGACTGCAAGAGGGCGTCTGGCAGACAAAATCAAAGGATTGGATTTGGGAGCCGATGATTACCTGGTCAAGCCATTTGAATTCCCTGAGTTGCTTGCAAGAGTACGCACTTTAATGCGTCGCAGCGAACATATTCCAGTTCCGGAGGTATTAAAAGTCGCTGACCTTGAACTTGATCAAGGCAGACATCGCGCATTCCGCGGAAAGCAACGCATAGATCTGACGACAAAGGAGTTCGCGCTGCTTCATCTGTTGATGCGTCAATCAGGAGAGGTGTTATCTCGCACTCAAATTATCTCTTTAGTGTGGGATATGAACTTTGACTGCGACACAAACGTTGTCGAAGTTTCGATACGAAGATTGAGAGCAAAAATAGATGATCCATTTGAAACAAAATTAATACATACCCTTCGTGGCGTAGGCTATGTATTGGAGGCGAGGAAATGAAACCGGTCAGCCTATCGATGCGGCTGGGGTTGACAGTTAGCATTATGGGAGCGGTACTAGTAGTGCTTTTAGCGATACTAGCTTTTTTAGCGCTTACTCACGAACTTGATTCGCGCGCAAAAAATAGCTTAGAGAAGAAGATGAGTCAGATTGAGCACAGTCTACTGATGGATATTAGTACCCGCGACATGAGTTTAAAACCACACGTGCTATTAGATCAAGTGCTGGGACACGACAATCTTAACCTGACCATCTTTGATGATGACAACATGAGTGAACCTCTGCTGAGTTTTGGAGCAGATATACCTGAAGTATCTACGAATCAAGCCGGAACAGCCGCCAGTAATAAGCTGTCGTACTATTCCCCAGCCGAAGAGTCCGGAATCCACATCCTCACCGCCTCTAAGCTCATGAAATTAAAGGATGGTGAGTTCGTATCGGTCCTACTGTCTATTGATCGCTCGAATGATGAAACGCTATTGAGCGCCTACCTGAGTTCGACCATTGTAGCGGTTCCACTGTTGCTGATTCTGATTGGTATCAGCGCCTGGGCTATTGTGCAACGTGGCTTATCCCCCCTTCGGGAATTCCGGAAAGTTGCAGCAATGGTGTCGGCCCAGGATTTAAGTCATCGACTCTCAGTTGTCAAGATGCCCCAAGAACTCAGTGAGCTTGCTCACGGTATAAACTTCATGCTGCACCGTCTTGACGGCGGAGTTCAACAACTATCGCAATTCTCTGATGACTTGGCGCATGAGCTGCGGTCACCGATTACGAACCTTATGGGGAAAGCTCAGGTAACACTTTCTCGAGAACGCCCGGCAAAAGAGTACAAGGCTGTTTTAGAGTCATGCACCGAGGAACTAGGACGAGTCACCAGAATTGTTTCAGACATGCTTTTCTTGGCCCAAGTTAGTCATCCGGCCGCACTCGTGCCGTTTGAAAGCATTTTACTAGAGGATGAAGCCCTAAAAGTCATCGACCTTTTTTCGCTATCGGCTGAGGAAAAGAGCGTTGGTATAACTGTCAGCGGATGGGGTAAAGTTTTAGGTGATCGGCTCATGATTCAACGGGCTATTTCCAATCTTTTATCAAATGCCATTCGTCACTGCCCAGCAGGGCAGTCCATTGCTATAGCGATTGAAACGCAATCTGAAAAAGTCTCCCTATCAATAAGCAATCCTGGGGTAGGAATTGAGCACCAGCACTTGTTTCACATTTTCGATCGCTTCTATCGTGTGGATAACAGTCGCTCACGAGCTGAAGGTGGTACTGGATTAGGGTTGGCCATTGTCCGATCCATCATGAGCCTGCACCAGGGAATGGCAGAGGTCCAAAGTATGCCGGGCCATCTGACAGTTTTTCAACTTACATTTCCAAAATATAATGCACAAAGCAACTTAAAAGCCCAAAAACAAAAGTAGTGATTTTAGTAAAGCCGTAACTAAAATCACGATAAACAATAGTCCAAAAACGCGAATCCGAAAATGCATAGAGCATAGATAGCGCGGGGTACTTAAAAATCGCAAAGCGAGATCAACTCCCCTTGGTACATCCTGCCAGTCTCCCCAAAAAATGCGTGCAGCATTAAATTGACTATCTGCGCCGTAACACTTCGAAACGATTCCCCATAGATATCAGCCGAGCGGAGCTTGGCTTCTGGCTGAAATAAATGTACGGGAGTCGCGCATTAACATGCCTGCGACATATAGTCGCAAATACTTTTATCGTAAAATGTCCTCCTCCTGTTGACCCTGTAGCAGCTTCAGGCTTGATACTGATCACTTGAGCAATGCGCGGTTTTGAGATTTTTATGATCGAATAGTTCTACATCATTTCTTAGTCGGGCACTTAAATAAACTTCGAAATTTTATTATTCAATTCATATTACATAGGGCGGCACTACCATGCGAATGCTTGTAGTTGAGGATGAGCTTAAAACTGCCGAATACCTGCATCAGGGTTTGACTGAAAGCGGCTATATAGTAGACCGCGCGGCGAATGGTACGGATGGACTTCACCTTGCGCGTCAACAAACCTACGACTTGGTAATACTTGACGTCGATCTACCACAACTTGATGGCTGGGGTGTGCTCGAGCGACTGCGCCAAAGCAGTAACACCCGGGTCATGATGCTAACCGCTCGCGGGCGCCTGGCGGACAAGATCCGCGGCCTGGACCTGGGTGCCGATGACTATCTGGTCAAGCCATTCGAATTTCCGGAACTGTTGGCCCGGGTACGAACTTTAATGCGTCGCAGCGAACAAGTTTCCGTCCCTGAGGTCTTGAAAGTCGCCGATCTGGAACTCGACCAGGGCCGCCATAGGGCCTTCCGGGGCGAGCAGCGTATCGACCTGACGACCAAGGAATTTGCTTTGCTGCACCTTTTGATGCGCCAGTCGGGTGAGGTGCTTTCCCGCACTCAGATCATTTCATTGGTCTGGGACATGAACTTCGACTGCGACACCAATGTGGTCGAGGTTTCAATCCGCCGCCTGAGGGCCAAGATTGATGATCCTTTTGACAAGAAGCTAATCCATACCCTGCGCGGCGTTGGCTATGTACTGGAGGCCCGGGAATGAAGTCGGCAAGCCTGTCGATGCGGCTGGGTTTGGCGGTGAGTATCATGGGCGCATTGTTGGTGTTATTTCTGGCGGTTCTTGCGTTCCTCGCGCTAACGCATGAGTTAGATAAACTGTCAAAAGACAACTTGAGCGAGAAAATGCGGCAAATCGAGCACAGTCTTTCGCTGTATGAAAAACCTGTCGACATCAACATTAAACCGCACGTTTTGCTGGATCAGGTGATGGGGCATGACCACCTCAACCTTACCATTTATGACCTGATAAATATGAGGACGCCGCTCTTGAAGTCAGGCTTTGGCTTGACGGACCCCAGGGCGGAGTTGAAGGCGGCAGGGGCTGCCACCGACAAGGTGTCGTACTCCCGAAGCACCGATGATCAGGGCCGGCACTTCCTGACTGCATCCAGACTGATCCGCTTGCCGAACGGTACGAATGTCGCCGTATTGCTGTCGCTTGATTGCGCCAACGATGAAGCGCTGCTCAGCACATATCTAAGCTCGACGATCATGGCCTTGCCGTTGCTGCTGCTACTTATCGGCCTCAGTGCCTGGGCAGTGGTAAAACGGGGGCTCGCGCCGCTGCGGGAGTTTCGCAAGGTGGCCGCCATGATCTCTGCTCAGGACCTCAGCCATCGACTCTCGGTGGTCAAGATGCCGCAGGAGCTCAGCGAACTGGCCCATGGCATCAACTTCATGCTGCACCGACTAGACAGCGATGTTCAGCAGTTGTCGCAGTTCTCCGATGACTTGGCCCACGAACTACGAGCACCCATTTCCAACCTGATGGGCAAAGCCCAGGTGACGTTGTCCCGGGAGAGGCCGGCCGAGGAGTACAAAGCGGTTTTGGAGTCCTCCACCGAAGAGCTTGGGCGCGTAGCCCGGATTGTCTCGGACATGCTTTTCCTGGCACAGGTCAGTCATCCCGCTGCGCTGGTCCCGTTTGAGACCATTGCTCTGGAGGATGAAGCCTTGAAGGTCATCAATCTGTTTTCACTGTCGGCGGAAGATAAACAGATCAGCGTGAGCGTTACTGGCAGGGGGTCGACCATTGGTGATCGGTTGATGATTCAGCGGGCAATTTCCAACCTGATGTCCAATGCAATCCGCCATTGCCCAGTAGGCCAAGCCATCACAATCACCATCGAAGTCCATGCCACAGAAGTCTCGCTACATGTAGCCAACCGAGGCGCAGGTATTGAACCTCAACACCTACCGCACTTATTCGATCGCTTTTATCGAGTTGACACTCATCATTCGCGCGCTGGAGGAAGTACCGGGCTTGGTTTAGCCATTGTGAAATCAATCATGAGTTTGCATCAGGGAGTCGCAGAAGTTAATAGCCGCCCGGGTAAGATCACGACCTTCAAGCTGGGTTTTCCAAACATCCATGGTGGACTTGCCCCTATAAAACCGGACACCAACTCCCCGTTAAATTGATGTTCCCGCTAAGCGCCTGAACTCCCTCGGTGAACGATATTTCAAGGCGCTGTGCGGATGCTGCTCGTTGTAATGCTCGAAGGCAATTGCCAGGTTGCGCAGCGCCGTTTCTCGATCCGACTTGGGCATGTGCGCCACATAATCACGTTTGAGCGTCTTCACGAAGCTCTCGGCCATGCCGTTGCTCTGCGGGCTGCGAACTGGGGTGGTCACCGGCTGCAAACCGATCTGTCGAGCAAACAGGCGTGTCTGTTCGGCGGTGTACGCCGAGCCGTTGTCGCTTAGCCATTGCACCGGCGTAGCGGGCAGTTGATCACCAAAGCGCTTCTCCACGCTTTCCAGCATCAAGTCGCGGATATCATCGCCGCTGTACCCGGTCGGGCTCGCGACCCAGCCGATGGCTTCGCGATCACAGCAATCGAGGGCGAAGGTCACGCTCAGTTTGGCACCGTCCTCGCAACGGAACTCAAAGCCGTCCGAGCACCAACGCGTATCACTGGTTTCCACTGCAATACGGCCTTCGTGCCGACGCGGCACGCCGGGCTGTTTGATCCGGCGTTCAAGCAAAAGGTTGTGGTCACGCATCACCCGGTAAATCCGTTTCACGTTGACCGCCGGCAGCGACCGCTTTTCACGTGCACGACGCAGCAGTCCCCAGACGCGACGGTATCCATAACTGGGCAGTTCGCTGACCTCTTGCTGGATTTCAGCGACCAGTTCTACATCGTTCACAGGCCTGCTTCGCCGCACTTTGGGCGATACCGATTGCTTGATTCGAACCGTTAATTGCGAGCGCGCCACACCGAGACATTCGCTGACCAGCTTCACTGGTCGTCCCCCGGCAACAAGGGTGAGTGCGCAATCCATTTTCGCGACCGGGCGATCTCCACGGCCTCTTTGAGGATTTCGGCTTCCATCGTTTTCTTGCCCAGCATCCGTTGCAGTTCACGGATCTGCTTGAGCGCATCGCTTAGCTCGGAGGCAGGCACCACGGCTTCGCCAGCACTGACCGCCGACAGGCTGCCGTCCTGATACAGCTTGCGCCACAAGAACAACTGATTGGCATTGATGCCGTTGCGCCGAGCGACGACCGACACACTTTGTCCTGGCTCAAGGCTCTCGCGAACCATGGCCAGCTTTTGCTCTGGACTCCAGCGGCGCCGCCGCTCCTGGCCCAAAAGCTCCCCACTCTTGTCGTTGCTATTAGTCATAAACATAACCGTTTGCCTATCCCTTATCGTAAGGGGGAAACGGTGTCCTGTCTTTCATGGGGCTCGTTCACATGGACACACCAACTGGTGATACCAACCATTGAAAAAACAGCCCTTATTCACGTCATTCGTTCATTCGTGCGTGTTACGACACACACCAATAATTTGGTATTCAATAGTGTGAAGCTTTCCAGCTGAGTCCTCATAGGTCATTCGAAAAGGTACAATGTTGCAAGAGCGAATTGGTGGGGTCATACTCACCACTTTTGCGATATCAAACTTCATTCTATAGTGATATTTCTGAATTTCCGGAGCGGTCTTGCCTTTTTGCGCAGCGTAGGCGGCCATTGCTTTCTGATTTGCTTCCATGGCGTTGACAACGTTGCGATCACCACGGCTTTCAGCGAATTCTATCGAAGGCAATGATTGCGTCAGTGCAACAATACTTAGTTTTAACAGACTCATAGCAGAGTCTCTTTGAAGTAGTTACAAAGCTGTTAAACTTAAGTACGTTAACGAGGTAAATCTTTATTAATTGTCTAATGACTGTCTCTTATACACATCT
>NZ_JZRI01000129.1:0-895 GCF_000952175.1 Pseudomonas sp. ES3-33
AGATGTGTATAAGAGACAGATAGAAGACGAGCCGAAAACTGCCCATTATTTGCACCAGGGGCTGACCGAAAGCGGATTTATCGTTGATTGCGTCGCCAGCGGAATCGATGGCTTACGCTTGGTCTGCCAACAGGCTTATGATCTTGTAGTGCTTGACGCAAACCTACCGCAACGTGACGATTGGGGCCTACTTGTAAGTATTCGCAAGGTCACTATTTCGCCCATCATGATACTTACCGTTAAAGGTAGTCTGGAGGAAAAAATCAAGGGTTTCGACCTAGGCGCGGACGATTACATGGTCAAACCAATTGAGTTTCCAGAGCTGCTGGCCCGAGTACGCACTCTGATGCGTCGCGCTGTATTGTCGGCATTGCCCGACGTGCTGTGTGTCGGGGACCTGGAACTCGATCTTGGTAGACACCGGACCTTCCGAGGCGAGCAGCGGATTGAGCTGACCACCAAGGAGTTCGCCCTGCTATACCTCTTGATGCGCCAGACTGGTACGGCGCTGTCGCGCACGCAAATCATGTCCTCTGTCTGGGGGCGGAGTGCTGATTGCGACACCAATGTTGTTGAAGTGTCGATGAGAAGGCTTCGGGCCAAGATTGATGATCCTTTCAACAACAAGCTAATCCATACCTTGCGCGGTGTTGGATATGTTCTCGAAAAGCGTGATCAATGAGCCCTCTTAATCCCTCGAATTTTGAAGTTATGTGAAATAATCGGCAACAACTTTATAAACAGAACACACAAATGCCACTCTAAAATCACAGTTCTATTAGATTACGAAAATCGTCTTCGGGGTGGGGAAGCACTGTGCTTGGCTGATTATGTTACTTCACTGAGCTTGTGAGGATAACGGTTGGAAATTACAAATAAGTAATTCTCATTAGAC
>NZ_JZRI01000130.1:0-1514 GCF_000952175.1 Pseudomonas sp. ES3-33
CACCACCGAAGATGCACCCGTCTCCGGCAGCGTGCTGACCGGAACTTCCAGCGTCGACGGCCCGGTCAGCGTGCTTAACTTCACCATCGGCGAAACCACCTACGCCGCTGGTAGCACCGCGACTATCACCAACGTCGGCACCCTGGTGATTGGGGCCAACGGGGCGTACACCTTTACTCCGGCCGCCAACTACAACGGCAGCGTGCCAGTGGTCAGCTACACCGTCACCGACGGCTCTGGTAGCAATGTCACCTCGACTCTGAATATCAGCGTCACCCCGGTTGATGACAGCTTCACCGATCTCGGCGAAACCGTGACCACCACCGAAGATGCCCCAGTGTCCGGCAGCGTGCTGACAGGGACTTCCAGCGTCGACGGCCCGGTCAGCGTGCTTAACTTCACCATCGGCGAAACCACCTACGCCGCTGGTAGCACCGCAACCATCGCCAATGTCGGCACCCTGGTAATCGGGACGAACGGGGCCTACACCTTCACCCCAGCCGCCAACTACAACGGCAGCGTGCCAGTGGTCAGCTACACCGTCACCGACGGTTCCGGTACTGACGTCACTTCGACCCTGAACATCAGCGTCACCCCGGTTGATGACAGCTTCACCGATGCCAGCGAAACCGTGACCACTACCGAAGATGCCCCAGTGTCCGGCAGCGTGCTGACCGGAACTTCCAGCGTCGACGGCCCGGTCAGCGTGCTTAACTTCACCATCGGCGAAACCACCTACACCGCTGGCACAACGGCGACCATCACCAACGTCGGCACCCTAGTGATCGGGGCGAACGGGGCGTACACCTTTACCCCAGCTGCCAACTACAACGGCAGCGTGCCAGTGGTCAGCTACACCGTCACCGACGGCTCTGGCTCTGACCTCACCTCGACCCTGAATATCAGCGTCACCCCGGTCGATGACAGCTTCACCGATGCCAGCGAAACCGTCTCCACCTTGGAAGACACTGCCGTTACCGGCAGCGTGCTGACTGGCACCTCGAGCGTCGACGGCGACGTGACCGTGGTCAACTTCACCATCGGCACGAGCACTTACACCGCTGGTAGCACCGCGACCATCGCCAATGTCGGCACCCTGGTGATCGGGGCGAACGGGGCGTACACCTTCACCCCAGCTGCCAACTACAACGGCACAGTGCCTGAGGTCAGCTACACCCTCACTGACGGTTCCGGTAGCAATGTCACTTCGACCCTGAATATCAGCGTCACCCCGGTTGATGACAGCTTCACCGATGCCAGCGAACCCGTCTCCACCCTGGAAGACACCGCCGTTACCGGCGGCGTCCTCACTGGCACCTCGAGCGTCGACGGCGATGTGACTGTGGTCAACTTCACTATCGGCACTAGCACTTACACCGCCGGCAGAACGGCAGCTATCGCCAACGTCCACACCCTGGTGATCGGGGCGAACGGGGCGTACACCTTTACTCCGACCGCCAACTACAACGGCAGCGTTCCAGTGGTCAGCTACACCGTCATCCACGCGACCGGTA
>NZ_JZRI01000131.1:0-141888 GCF_000952175.1 Pseudomonas sp. ES3-33
ATTCGCAGCGACCCGAATGTGAAGGCTTTTTATGATGCGTTGATCGCACGCGGAAAGCGAAAAATGCAGGCCATCTGCGCGGTTATGCGCAAATACCTGACAGGCTTGTGGGCGTGCATACGCGCAGGAGAAGATTTCGACACGGCCAAGCTTTTCAGCGAAAAACACCTGCTGAAAGCTTGACCGGTAACAGAGTATCTACAGGAGCACACCCAATCCCCGGTGAACCCGATCCGTAGGAGCTGCCAAGTGAAACGAGGCTGCGATCTTTTTCCATGACACCACCGATCACCTATCACACCCATAGCTGGAGTCAACGCAGACAACCCCCTAGAATCGCCCCCACGATTAAAGGAGACGACTTCATGCTGATGGTGATTTCCCCCGCCAAGACCCTCGACTACGAAACACCGCCGGCCACCCAGCGCTTCACCCAGCCGCAGTACCTCGACCATTCCCAGGAACTGATCCAGCAATTGCGCGACCTCACGCCCGCGCAGATCAGTGAGCTGATGCACGTCTCCGACAAGATCGGCGGCCTCAATGCCGCGCGCTTTGGCAGCTGGACGCCTGCATTCACCCCGGAAAACGCCAAACAGGCCTTGCTGGCCTTCAAGGGTGATGTCTACACCGGGCTGAACGCGCAAACCTTCAGCGAAGCCGATTTCGATTACGCCCAGGAACACTTGCGCATGCTCTCGGGTCTGTACGGCCTGCTCCGCCCCCTGGACCTGATGCAACCGTACCGGCTGGAGATGGGCACCAAACTGGCAAACGCCCGTGGCAAGGACCTGTATGCCTTCTGGGGCACGCGCATCAGCGAATGGTTGAACGAAGCCTTGGCCGACCAGGGCGATGACGTGCTGCTGAACCTGGCCTCCAACGAGTATTTTTCGGCCGTCAAACGCACCGCCTTGAACGCACGCATCATCAATACCGAGTTCAAGGACCTGAAAAACGGCCAGTACAAGATCATCAGTTTCTACGCAAAAAAAGCCCGCGGAATGATGAGCCGCTTCGTCATTGAAGAGCGCATCAACGATCCGCTGGCGCTCAAGCAGTTCGACGTCCAGGGCTATCGGTTCAGTGCCGAGCAGTCTAAACCGGACAACCTGGTATTCCTTCGCGATCACGCTCCCGAGTGATGCACCGGCTCGGCGCACGATCTCCGTGCGCCGGCGTTTGATCGTCTGACAATCCCTCACCGAATCGCCGACATTCTGGCGTCAAAAATACAGCGCACTCTCCCCTAACTTTTGTTTCACTCGACGTCGACGTTTTTTTTCAGTAGTGGCACCGAAAATTTTTCTCTGTAGTGGCACAAAACTATCTCCGGCAATTATACGCCTATATATAAAGGGCGAGACGGCAAGTGCTATCAATATGAGAGCAGTGCCATCTTTCTCTATATTTCAAGAAATTTCAGATTTCGCGATGGGCGGACAGGAACTATGTCCACATGCGTCGCTCATACCACCGGTAACGATTATCCGTGAGGTTGTACGAGATAACTTACGCAGATAAGGGATTCATGCAGCGAAGTTGTCACATGAACTAGCGCTAACTAATCGCTCATTTGGGCAACACTGAAAGGACTGGAGATAAGCCACACTGCTATCCCCTGAAAGGCCAAGGCTGCGCCCCTATAAACGTGCTCGCCTGAGCACCCAACCGCTTGATCTACGGGCCTTTAGCCTGGCATCGAGCGCGCAAGACCTTTGCACGAAGGTCCTCTGAGCCGAGGATCCGCTGCATGACAGGGCAAGCCATAACAATAAAGCCTAGTTACGCACACCTTGAGTGCACTTATTTAGACACTCGGAACTTATATGCCTGTACGCGGCACGGCGGCGCTTGTATGCCGTACTTCCGAGTGCACTTTGACCGCTGAACACCATTAACTCCGGCCATGTAATGGCTTGATAAAACACTGAGGTAATTTGCGATGCGCATCAGCATATTTGGTTTGGGTTACGTGGGCGCTGTCTGTGCCGGCTGCCTGTCTGCACGGGGCCACGACGTGGTTGGCGTCGATGTTGCCAAAGACAAGATCGATATGATCAACGCCGGCAAATCGCCGATCGTTGAACCGGGTCTGGGCGAACTTCTGCGCAAGGGCATCGATACCGGCAAACTGCGCGGCACGACCGACTTCGCCGAAGCGATTCGCGACACCGACCTGTCGATGATCTGCGTCGGCACACCGAGCAAGAAAAACGGCGACCTGGAACTTAACTACATCGAGGCTGTGTGCCGCGAGATCGGTTTTGTCCTGCGTGACAAGACCACCCGCCACACCATCGTGGTTCGCAGCACCGTACTGCCGGGCACTGTCGCAAACGTTGTCATCCCGATCCTCGAGGACTGCTCCGGCAAGAAAGCCGGCGTCGACTTCGGCGTTGCAGTGAACCCTGAGTTCCTGCGTGAAAGCACCGCGATCGCCGACTATGACCTGCCGCCCATGACGGTCATCGGCGAATTCGACAAAGCCTCGGGCGACGTCCTGCAATCGCTGTACGAAGAGCTCGACGCGCCGATCATCCGCAAGGACATCGCCGTTGCCGAGATGATCAAGTACACCTGCAACGTCTGGCACGCCACCAAGGTGACCTTCGCCAACGAGATCGGCAACATTGCCAAGGCCGTCGGTGTCGATGGTCGTGAAGTGATGGAAGTGGTCTGCCAGGACAAGACACTGAACCTGTCCCAGTACTACATGCGCCCTGGCTTCGCCTTCGGCGGTTCCTGCCTGCCCAAGGACGTGCGCGCCCTGACCTTCCGCGCCGGTTCCCTGGACGTCGAAGCGCCGCTGCTGAACTCGCTGATGCGCAGCAACGTGTCGCAGGTACAGAACGCCTTCGACATCGTTTCCAGCCACGACAAACGCAAAGTCGCCCTGCTGGGCCTGAGCTTCAAGGCCGGCACCGACGACCTGCGCGAAAGCCCGCTGGTCGACCTGGCCGAAATGCTGATCGGCAAGGGTTACGACCTGAGCATCTACGACAGCAACGTCGAGTACGCCCGTGTCCACGGTGCCAACAAGGACTACATCGAATCGAAGATCCCTCACGTCTCGTCCCTGCTCAACTCCGACTTCGACGATGTGATCAACAACTCCGACGTGATCATCCTCGGCAACCGTGACGAGAAATTCCGCGCCCTGGCGCAGAACGCTCCGCACGGCAAGCAAGTGGTCGACCTGGTTGGCTTCATGTCCCAGGCCACCAGCGTCAAAGATCGCACCGAAGGCATCTGCTGGTAACCGCAAGGCATCTCTTCGGCGCCGCGCAACAATTGTGCGAACCCGTCGTAGGAGCTGACGAATGAAACGAGGCTGCGATCTTTTCAGGGTCACTTGAGTTCTGAGCGAACCCTGAAAGATCAAGATCAAAAGATCGCAGCCTTCGGCAGCTCCTACACAGGTTCACCCGGGTTTCGAGTGAACCCGAAAAGATCGGTGTCACCCGTAACCTTGCAAGTTTTTTGTAAGCCTGCCTTAACCCCATCGGGCCACCCCACAGGCTCGCCCGAGATCGAGACGGATGCAGATTATGCACAGGCTAAAGCACGGCCTACTTCAGGCCGCCGGCTGGCTGTTTTACCTCACTATTTTGATGGGCATCGCCATGGCGCTGCCTGTGTCCACGTTCGACTCCGAGTCGAAGGACTTCATCTTCCTGATCGGTATCGTCGGTATCTGGCGCTACTCGATGGGTGCCACGCACTTTCTGCGCGGCATGCTGTTTCTGTACGTGGTCTACCCGCACCTGCGCCGCAAAGTGCGCAAGCTGGGCAAGGCGGCGGACCCGTCCCACGTCTTCCTGATGGTCACCAGTTTCCGTATCGACGCGCTGACCACCGCCCAGGTCTACAGCTCGGTGATTCGCGAAGCGATCGACTGCGGCCTGCCGACCACCGTGGTCTGCTCCATCGTGGAAATGTCCGATGAGCTGCTGGTCAAAAGCCTCTGGTTGCGGATGAACCCGCCAGAGCGGGTCAAGCTCGACTTCGTGCGCATTCCGGGTACCGGCAAACGTGATGGCCTGGCCTACGGTTTCCGTGCGATCTCCCGGCACATGCCGGACGACCGTGCGGTTGTCGCCGTGGTCGATGGCGACACCGTGCTCGCCGAGGGCGTGGTGCTCAAGACCGTGCCGTGGTTCCAGCTGTTTGGCAACGTCGGCGGCCTGACCACCAACGAGTTCTGCGAAGTGCGCGGCGGCTACATCATGAGCGAGTGGCACAAACTGCGCTTCGCCCAGCGCCACATCAACATGTGCTCGATGGCTCTGTCCAAGCGCGTCCTGACCATGACCGGCCGGATGTCGGTGTTCCGCGCCACCGTGGTGACCGACCCGGACTTCATCGCCGACGTGGAAAGCGACTCGTTGCAACACTGGCGCCTGGGCCGCTTCAAGTTCCTCACTGGTGACGACAAGTCGAGCTGGTTCAGCCTGATGCGCCTGGGCTACGACACGTTTTACGTGCCGGACGCGGCGATCCACACCGTGGAACACCCGCCGGAAAAGAGCTTCATCAAGGCCAGCCGCAAACTGATGTTCCGCTGGTACGGCAACAACCTGCGCCAGAACGCTCGCGCCCTGGGCCTGGGGGTCAAACGCCTCGGCCTGTTCACTTCGGTGGTGCTGTTTGATCAACGCGTATCGATGTGGACCTCGCTGCTGGGCCTGACCGTGGCCATCATCGCCAGCTTCAAGTACGGCACCGCGTTCATCCTGGTCTACCTGCTGTGGATCGGCATCACCCGCCTGATCCTGACCCTGCTGCTGTCGTGCTCGGGTCACAAGATCGGCCCGGCCTACCCGGCGATCCTCTATTACAACCAGATCGTCGGCGCGCTGGTGAAGATCTACGTGTTCTTCCGCCTCGACCAACAATCCTGGACCCGCCAGGACACCAAACTGACCCGTGATCTCGCCAGCTTTCAACGTTGGTTCAACACCTGGTCGTCTCGGACCATGACCTTCTCCGCCGGCAGCATTTTTGTCGCCGTGCTGCTGATGATGGTCTGACCGCCCCCTTATTGAATTAACCAGGAAATCGCCTATATGAATACCGCCGTCAACGCCAACGTAGTGCACGAATCAGAAGCCCAGCGCCAACACGCCCGCGTGAAAATCCCGGCAAAGCTGCGTTTCTTCGGTCCCGACCGGACCCCGATTGAAGCCCGGGTCCTCGACCTTTCCGCCGGAGGCCTGGCCTTCAACGCCGGCCAGCTGCCGCTGAAGATCGGCGACGTGCACAAGGCTCGCCTGCAATTCGTGATCGACAACCTCGGCTTGGCCATGGACGTGGAACTGCAAGTGCGCTCGTTCGATCGCCAGACCGGTCGCGCCGGTTGCCAGTTCCAGAACCTGGAACCGCAGGACATCTCGACTCTGCGTCACCTGATCACTTCGCACCTGTCCGGCGACATCGTCAGCATGGGTGAAGTACTGGCGACCCTGCAGCGCGACAACTTCACCAAGGCGCGCAAAATGAAGGACGGCGGCCACGGCATGACCCCGTTCGGGCGTTTGCGTGCGGTGACGTTCAGCCTGGCGATTTTCCTCGTCGGCCTCACGGCGTTCGGTTTCATCTTCAAGTCGGTGTACGGCATGTACTTCGTCAGCCACGCCCAGGCGGGTCTGGTCAGCGTGCCGGGCATGAACATCACCATGCCCCGCGACGGCACCGTGCAGAGCCTGATCAAGGCCGACGGCATCGCCGCCAAAGGCGCCCCACTGGCGACTTTCAGCACCAGCATGCTCGATGTGCTCAAGGGCCATCTGGAAGAAGACCAGTTGCAGCCGGCCAAGGTTGAAGAGCTGTTCGGCAAGCAAATGACCGGCACCCTGACCTCGCCGTGCGACTGCACCGTGTCGCAGCAACTGGTTGCCGACGGTCAGTACGCCAGCAAGGGTGACGTGATCTTCCAACTGGTACCGCGCAACAGCGAAGCCAACGTCGAAGCGCGGTTCTCGTACCGCCAGTTCAGCGACGTGCGCCCGGGTACCCAGGTCAGCTTCCAGATCGCCGGCGAAGACAAATCCCGCACCGGCAAGATCGTCAGCAGCACCAGCCTGAAAAGCGCCGACCTGTCCTCCGACATCCGCGTCCTGATCCAGCCGGACGAGCCGCTGGACAGCAAGTTCGCCGGTCGCCCGGTTGAAGTGAACAGCGACCGTGGCCCCAACCTGAACTGGCTGATCGACAAAGCCATGGCTGCTGGTTTGTAACCGGAGGACATGCCCGTGACGATTCCACTTATCCTCAGAACACCGCAATCCCTGTGGGAGCGAGCCTGCTCGCGATGGGATCGCTGCGGTTTGTCTGATGCACCGAGCCGCTTGAATCGCCAGCAGGCTGGCTCCCACAGGGGTGCGATGTGTGCACTGGCCCTGGCGGTCAGCCTCGCTGGCTGCGCCGGCCTGCCCGACCAGCGCCTGGCCAACGAAGCCCTCAAGCGCGGCGACACCGCCCTGGCCCAGCAGAATTACAAGCAACTGGCCGACCTCGGCTACAGCGAAGCCCAGGTAGGCCTCGCCGATATCCAGGTCGACAGCCGTGACCCGGCGCAGATCCGGCAGGCCGAGGCGACTTATCGCGCGGCCGTCGATGTCTCGCCGCGGGCCCAGGCGCGCCTGGGTCGCCTGCTGGTGGCCAAGCCCGGTTCCACCGAAGCCGAACAGCACGAAGCCGAAGGCCTGTTGAAGAAAGCCTCGGCCAATGGCCAGGGCAATACCCTGATTCCACTGGCCATGCTGTACCTGCAATACCCCCACAGCTTCCCGGACGTCAACGCGCAACAGCAGATCAGCCAATGGCGCGCCGAAGGCAAGCCTGAAGCCGGTCTGGCCCAGGTGCTGCTGTATCGCACCCAAGGCACTTACGACCAGCACCTGGACGAAGTCGAGACCATCTGCAAAGCCGCGCTCAATACCACCGACATCTGCTACGTCGAGCTGGCCACGGTCTATCAGAAACAGGCCAAGCCCGAGCAACAGGCCGAGCTGATCAAGCAGATGCAAGCCGCCCATGCCCGCGGCACGGTTTCCGCCCAGCGAGTGGACAGCGTCGCCCGCGTCCTCGGCGATGCAACCCTTGGGACTACCGACGAGAAAACCGCCCAGTCGCTGCTCGAAGGCATCGCCCCCGGCTACCCCGCTTCCTGGGTCAGCCTGGCGCAACTGCTCTACGACTTCCCGGAACTGGGCGACGTCGACACGATGATGAAGTACCTGGACAACGGCCGCGCCGCCGATCAGCCGCGCGCCGAACTGTTGCTGGGCAAGCTCTACTACGAAGGCAAGATGGTCCCGGCCGACGCCAAGGCAGCCGAAGAACACTTCCAGAAAGCCGTCGGCCGCGAAGTCGCCGCCGATTACTACCTCGGCCAGATTTATCGCCGTGGCTACCTGGGCAAAGTCTATTCGCAAAAGGCCCTGGACCACCTGCTGACCGCTGCGCGCAATGGCCAGAACAGCGCCGACTTCGCCATCGCCCAGCTGTTCTCCCAAGGCAAGGGCACCAAGCCTAACCCGCTCAATGCCTATGTCTTCAGCCAGCTGGCCAAGGTTCAAGACACTCCTCAAGCCACCGAGCTTGCGCAAACACTCGAAGCCCAACTGCCGCCTGCCCAGCTCGCCGAGGCCCAACGCCTGTTGAAACAGGAACAGGCCGTTCGGGGTGCCTTGAGCCAGAACACGCTGCAACTGCACGCCCTGCAAGAAGAAGACGGCGAGGAATCCCTATGAAGTTGAATCCCTTTGTGCAGGCCGGCATTGGCCTGACGTTCGCCTTGCTGTGGTCGTGCCCGACCCTGGCGGCACTGACTGAAACCCAGAACTACGGCCTGGACGTGAAAATCACCGGCCAATCCGAGGACGACCGTGACCTGGGTACCGCCAGCGGCGGCGACGTCAGCGGTGTGGGCCTGGACCTGCGCCCCTGGATCTACGGCGAAAGCGGCGCGTGGAGCGCCTACGCCATGGGTCAGGCGGTAACGTCCACCGACATCATCGAAACCGACACCCTGCAGCAGTCCGATAGCGACGGCACCCAGACCACCGACAACAGTGATCGCAAGACCAAGAAGAACTACCTGGCCATGCGCGAGTTCTGGGTCGGCTACAGCGGCCTCACGCCTTACCCGGGCGAGCAGTTGAAGCTGGGGCGCCAGCGCCTGCGCAACGACGACGGCCAATGGCGCGACACCAATATCGAAGCGCTGAACTGGACCTTCGATACCACCCTGTTGCGCGCCAACGTCGGCGTTGCCGAACGCTTCAGCGAATACCGCACCGACCTCAAGGAACTCGCGCCCAAGGACAAGGATCGCCTGCACGCCTATGCCGACGCGGCCTATCAGTGGACACCGGGCAACTGGGTCGGCGTTCGCGGTCACCACACCCACGACGACGGCAAGCTCGACTACCCGGAACCGGGTGTAGCGGGCGACTCGCTGGACAAGCAGCAGAACGGCGACATCAGCTGGCTGGGCCTCACCGCCGACAGCGACGCCTATAACTACCGCAACACCAACACCCTCAATTATTGGGGCAGCATCACCGGCATGAGCGGCGACACCGACACGGTCAATGCGCTGAATGCCGACGGCACCCGTCCGGCCGAAGCCAAGCGTGGTGAAGACCTCAACGGCTGGGCCACCGACATCGGCTTGCGCCTGCGCCTTGATCAGCAATGGCAAGTCGGTGCCGCCTACGCCCGCGCCAGCGCCGATTACGAACAGAACGGCCTGGAAAGCAACCGCTCGAACTACACCGGTACCCGTTCGCGCGTGCACCGTTTCGGCGAAGCGTTCCGCGGCGAAATGAACAACATGCAGACCGCCACCTTGTTCGGTTCCTGGATGCTCAACGACGAATACGACGCCAGCCTGATCTACCACAAGTTCTGGCGCGTCGACGGCAACAAGCCGGTCGGCAGCAACGGCATCAATGCCGTACAGAACGACACCGACGACGTCACCGGTGCGGTGCTCTCCAGCACTTCCCTGCCACTGGAAGACGGCACCAAGGACCTGGGTCAGGAGATGGACCTGGTGGTCACCAAGTACTTCAAGCAAGGCTTGCTGCCAGCCTCCCTGAGCCAGTCCATCGACGAGCCTTCGGCCCTCGTGCGTTTTCGTGGCGGCGTGTTCAAGCCGGGTGATGCGTATGGCAAGGACGTCGACTCGTACATGCACCGTGCGTTCATCGACGTGATCTGGCGCTTCTGATGCCAACTGCGAAGGGAGTGCCCGACATGAACAATCCGAAGCGAGGTTCAATCACCTTGCTGGCCGGCGCGATGCTGCTGGCAAGCGCGGCCGCCTTCGCCAACGTGGAGCCGGCGAGCAAGCCGGTGACCATGGGCAAGGAACTGCAACAGGCCAAAACCTACACCGTTACCAGTGCGCCGACTGCGCCGCTGGAGCTGGCAAAACCCAAGCTGCCGGACACCTCCGGCTACACCGCCGAAGCCATTGCCGCCAAGATCGTTCGCACCAAGGCCGGCAAAGTCAGCGTGCGCCGGATGATGCAGGAAAACGCCCTGAAGGATTTCATCGGCGGCGATAACAAGATGGCCGAATGGGTAGTGCGCCAGCACGGCATCCCCCAGGCGATCTTCATCGACGACGGCTACATGAACCTCAAGGACCTGGCGAAGAAGCTGCCCAAGCAGTACTTCAGCGAAACCTCGCCGGGGGTTTACCTGGCGAAGTTGCCGATCGTGGTCGGTGAAAAAGGCATCCTCGAAATCGACCAGCAGACCCAGGAACTGCGCCTGTCCCAGGAGGCCGGCTCGTTCCTGGTCAACGACGGCCAGCTGTTCGTGCGTGATACCAAAATCACCGGCTGGCGCGAGAAGGAAAATGGCCCGGCGACCTTCAAGTCGCCCAAGGAATTCCGTCCGTTCCTGTTGTCCTGGGGCGGCACCGAGACCTACATCGCCAACAGCAAGCTCGCCAGTTTCGGCTACGCCAACAGCAAGTCCTACGGCGTGAGTATTTCCCAATACACGCCGAACATGGCCAAGGTGCTCAAGCGCGCCGAACCGACCGGCTGGATCGTCGGCTCCGAGTTCTCGGACATGTGGTACGGCTTCTACTGCTACGAAACCGAAGGCTTCGTGGTCAAGGGCAATACCTACAAGGACAACATCGTCTACGGCATTGACCCGCATGACCGCTCCCACGGCCTGATCATCGCCGACAACACCGTGTACGGAACCAAGAAGAAGCACGGGATCATCATTTCCCGTGAGGTCAACGACAGCTTCATCTTCAACAACCGCAGCTACGACAACAAGCTGTCGGGCCTGGTGATCGACCGGAACAGCGTCAACAACCTGGTCGCCTACAACGAGATCTACAAGAACCACACCGACGGCATCACCCTCTACGAGAGTGCCGACAACCTGCTGTATGGCAACAAGGTGATCAGCAACCGTCGCCACGGCATCCGCATTCGTAACAGCGTGAACATCCGCCTCTACGAAAACCTGGCCATGGCCAACGGCCTGACCGGCGTGTACGGCCACATCAAGGACCTGAGCGATACCGACCGCGACATCAAGCTCGACCCGTTCGACGCCCAGGTCTCGCTGATCATCGTTGGCGGCGAACTGGCCGGCAACGGCAGCGGCCCGCTGTCCATCGACTCGCCCTTGAGCGTCGAGCTGTATCGCGTATCGATGCTCGCCCCGACCAAATCCAGCGGCATCAGCTTCAACGGGATTCTTGGCGAACGCCAGGATGAAATTCTCGACCTGCTGGTACGCCAGCAGAAAGCCGTGCTGATCGACCCTGTCGAACGCCAGACCGAACTGCAGGACTGAGGATAATTTTATGCACCCACACTTGATCAAATTACTCAGCCTGTCGGGCCTGACCCTGGGGATTCTCGCTGCCAGCAACGGTGTGCGCGCCGACGAGCTCAAGGCGCCGGATTTCACTGCCGAACCTTGCTGCAACCTGTGCCCCGAAGCCCATGACGCGAAGAACTACACCACGCGTTACCAGCAGAACTTCACCACGCTGGTACAGGCCCAGGGCGACTGGCTGTTCCGTACGCAGGAAGACTTGCGCACCGAGTTCGACACCACGCCAGCCGGCTACAAGCGCATGCAGCAACTGCACGATGCGTTCAAGAGTAAAGGCGTCGAGCTGGTGGTCGTGTACCAGCCCACCCGTGGCCTGGTGAACCGCAACAAGCTCAATCCGCAGGATAAAGCCCAGTTCGATTTCGACAAGGCGCTGAAGAACTACAAGACCATGCTCGGGCGTTTCGCGCAGATGGGCTACGTAGTGCCGGATCTGTCGCCGCTGACCAACGAATCGCTGCCCGACACCCTGCCCGCCCACGATTTCTACTTCCGCGGCGACCAGCACTGGACCCCATATGGCGCCCAGCGCACGGCGAAAATCGTGGCCGAGAAGGTCAAGCAGATTCCTGCCTTTGCCGACATTCCCAAGCGTGAATTCGAGACCCATAAGTCGGGTCGCATGGGCAAGACCGGAACATTACACAATATGGCCGGTCAACTCTGCGGCACCAGTTACGCCATCCAGTACATGGATCAATTCACCACGGAACCCAAAGGCGAAGCCGCCGATGGCGATCTGTTCAGCGACTCCGGTAATCCGGAGATCACCCTGGTCGGTACCAGTCACAGTGGCAAGAACTACAACTTCGCCGGTTTCCTTCAAGAGGCCATCGGCGCTGACATCCTCAACGTAGCGTTCCCTGGCGGTGGCCTGGAAGGTTCGATGCTGCAGTACCTGGGCAGCGAAGAATTCCAGACCAAGCCCCCGAAGATCCTGATCTGGGAATTCTCGCCGCTCTATCGCCTCGACCAGGAAACCATCTACCGCCAGATGATGGCGCTGCTGGATAACGGTTGCGAAGGCAAGGAAGCACAGATGACCGGCAGCACTACATTGAAGCCGGGCAAGAAGGAATTGATGGTCAACAGCAAGAACCTGAACCTGCAAAACAGCAGCCACCAGGTTGACATCCGGTTCGCCGATCCATCGGTGAAAACCCTGCAAGCCACCCTCTGGTACATGAACGGTCGCCACGAGGACATCAAGATCGACAAACCGGAAACATCCGACACCGACGGGCGTTTCGCCTTCGAGTTGCGCACGGACGAAGACTGGGCCTCGCAGAATTTGCTGGCCGTCGAAGTCCAGGGCCCTGAAGCAGGTGCCGCGCCGCAGAAAGTCGAAGCGAAAATCTGCAAACGCAACGTGTTCCCTGGCGCTGGGCAGCGTACCGCTCAAGCCGGGCAATGAGGTTACCTCTTATGACATGCATGCAATCGCGAACGCTGAAGAAGTTGCTCGCACCTTCTCTGCTGACGCTGGCGATGTTCGCCGGCGCCACCCAGGCCGCCGCACCACTGCGGCCGCCCCAGGGTTACTTCGCGCCGATCGAGAAAGTGAAGACCGGCGACTTCAAGGATGGCTGTGATGCCATGCCGACGCCCTACACCGGCTCGCTGCAATTTCGCAGCAAGTACGAAGGCTCCGACAAGGCCCGTTCGACCCTGAACAAAGCATCGGAAAAAGCCTTCCGCGACACCACTGCAGATATCACCAAGATCGAGCGCGGCACCAGCAAGCGCGTGATGCAGTTCATGCGTGACGGTCGCCCGGAACAGCTCGAATGCACGCTCAACTGGTTGACCGCGTGGGCCAAGGCCGATGCGTTGATGTCCAAGGACTTCAACCACACCGGCAAGTCCATGCGCAAATGGGCGCTGGGCAGCATGGCGTCTTCGTACATCCACCTGAAATTCTCCGACTCGCATCCGCTGGCGAACCATCAGCAGGAGTCGCAGTTGATCGAGGCCTGGTTCAGCAAGATGGCTGATCAGGTGGTGAGCGACTGGGACAACCTGCCGCTGGAAAAAACCAACAACCACTCTTACTGGTCCGCCTGGTCGGTGATGGCAACTTCCATCGCCACCAACCGCCGCGACCTGTTCGACTGGGCCGTGAAGGAATACAAGGTCGGTGCCAATCAGGTCGATGCCGATGGCTTCCTGCCTAACGAAATGAAGCGTCAGCAACGCGCCCTCGCCTATCACAACTACGCCCTGCCGCCGCTGTCGATGATCGCCAGTTTTGCGCTGGTCAACGGTGTGGACGTGCGTCAGGAAAACAACGGCGCGCTCAAACGCCTGGGTGATCGAGTGCTCGCCGGGGTTGAAGACCCTGAGGCATTTGAGAAGAAGAACGGCAAGGAACAGGACATGACCGACCTCAAGGTCGACTCGAAATTCGCCTGGCTGGAACCGTTCTGCACGCTCTACACCTGCTCCCCTGATGTGCTTGAGAAGAAGCGCGAGATGCAACCGTTCAAGACGTTCCGGCTGGGGGGTGACCTGACCAGGGTCTACGACCCGGCCAGCGAAAAAGGCAAAGGCTCATAGAGCCGGATACATACCCCTGTAGGAGCTGCCGAAGGCTGCGATCTTTTGATCTTGCTTGTAAAGATCAGGATCAAAAGATCGCAGCCTTCGGCAGCTCCTACAGGGTCGGTGTCGAGTTTGAGTTTTGTGAGTTAGCCCCCGGTTGTTCGTGGGGGGTTTGGGGGGGCCGCTGGCCCTTGAATGTTGGTTAAACACGGAGAGATCGGGATGGTATTTTCATCCAATGTGTTCCTGTTTCTGTTCTTGCCGATCTTTCTCGGCATGTACTATCTGAGCGGAATACGCTATCGCAACCTGCTGCTGCTGCTCGCCAGTTACGTGTTCTATGCCTGGTGGCGCGTGGACTTCCTTGCACTGTTCGCAGCCGTCACGCTGTGGAACTACTGGATCGGCCTCAAAGTCGGCGCCGCCGGCGTGCGTACCAAACCGGCACAGCGCTGGCTGCTGCTCGGCGTGGCTGTCGACCTGTGCATTCTGGGCTACTTCAAGTACGCCAACTTTGGCGTCGACAGCATCAATGCGATGATGACCTCGGTCGGCCTGTCGCCCTTCATCCTGACCCACGTGCTGCTGCCGATCGGTATCTCGTTCTACATCTTCGAGTCCATCAGCTACATCATCGACGTCTATCGCGGTGATACCCCGGCGACACGCAACCTGATCGACTTTGCCGCTTTCGTGGCGATCTTCCCGCACCTGATTGCCGGCCCGGTCCTGCGTTTTCGCGACCTCGCCGATCAGTTCAACAACCGCACCCACACCCTCGACAAGTTTTCCGAGGGCTGCACGCGGTTCATGCAGGGTTTCATCAAGAAAGTCTTCATCGCCGACACCCTGGCAGTGGTCGCCGACCACTGCTTCGCCTTGCAGAACCCGACCACCGGCGACGCCTGGCTCGGCGCCCTGGCCTACACCGCGCAACTGTATTTCGACTTCTCCGGCTACAGCGACATGGCCATCGGCCTGGGCTTGATGATGGGTTTCCGCTTCATGGAAAACTTCAAGCAGCCGTACATCAGCCAGTCGATCACCGAGTTCTGGCGGCGCTGGCACATCAGCCTGTCCACCTGGCTGCGTGACTACCTGTACATCACCCTGGGCGGTAACCGCAAAGGCACGCTGACGACATATCGCAACCTGTTCCTGACCATGCTGCTCGGTGGTCTGTGGCACGGTGCGAACATCACCTACATCATCTGGGGTGCATGGCACGGCATGTGGCTGGCGATCGAAAAGGCCCTGGGCCTGAATACCTCGCCACGCAGCATCAACCCGATCCGCTGGGCCCTGACGTTCCTGCTGGTGGTCATGGGCTGGGTCATCTTCCGCTCGGAAAACCTGCACGTCGCCGGTCGCATGTACGGCGCGATGTTCAGCTTCGGCGAGTGGTCGCTGTCGGAACTCAACCAGGCCAGCCTCACCGGCCTGCAAGTGGCGACCCTGTTCGTGGCCTACGCCACCCTGGCGTTCTTCGGCATTCGTGATTTCTACAGCAACCTGCCGCCTGAAAAGTCCAAACCTGCGGTGGACGCTACGGCCGAAGGCCCAGCGACTGCCACCCCTGGAATGATCAAGGCCGTACCGGGCGACAACCCGGCCAGCATCCACGAACCGGGCTACACCGTTGGCGTTGAAGCCACCGTGCAACCGGCCTACTGGACCGCTGACTGGTCGCGTTACGTGATGCGCACCCTGGTACTGCTGCTGTTCATTGCCTCGATTTTCAAACTGTCGGCGCAAAGCTTCTCGCCGTTCCTTTACTTCCAGTTCTGAGGGATCTGACCATGACCCGCTCATTACGTCTGTTCTACATCGCCCTGTTCATGGTGATCCTGGTGGTCCTGGGGCTGTGGTCCACGCGCAGCTTCCTGGGCTTCAGCACCAACGCCGAAACCACGGTACTCAACGGGCGCTGGGCCAAAGCGGTCGAGACGCACTACGACGAAGAGTTCCCGATCAAGCGCCTGGGCACCAACCTGTGGGCTGCGCTGGATTTCAAACTGTTCAACGAAGGTCGTCCGGGCGTGGTGCTCGGTCGCGATCAATGGCTGTACAGCGATGAAGAGTTCAACCCGATCGTCAACGAAGAGTTGAACCTGCAAGGCAACTACGCGCTGGTCGAAGGCGTACGCCAGACCTTGAAAGACAAAGGCGTGAAACTGGTGATGGCGATCGTGCCGGCCAAGGCGCGCCTGTATCCGGAGCACCTGGGTGACGTGAAGCCCTCGAGCATTCACGGCAACCTGTACCAGGACTTCCACGCCCGCGTGGCAGCCAACAAGATCCTCGCCCCGGACCTGCTCGGCCCGTTCAACCAGGCCAAGCTCAGGGGTGAGCAAGTGTTCCTGCGCACCGACACTCACTGGACGCCGGAAGGCGCGCAAGTGGCTGCCGAAACCCTGGCCAAAACCATTACCGCCAAGTTCCCGCTGAGCGGCGAACCGCAACACTTCGTCACCCAGCCTGGGGAGAAAGTCACCCACAAAGGCGACCTGCGCCTGTTCCTGCCGCTGGACCCGCTGTTCGAAAACCTGATGCCGGCACAAGAGCCGTTGCAGAAGCGCAACACGGTCGCCACTGGCGAGCAGCCAGCCGGTGATGACGCCCTGTTCGCCAACACCGAAGTTCCCGTGGCGTTGATTGGCACCAGCTACAGCGCCAACCCGAACTGGAACTTCGTCGGCGCGCTGAAACAGGCGCTCAACAGCGACGTGGTCAATTACGCCGAAGACGGCCATGGCCCGATTCTGCCGATGCTCACCTACCTCAAAAGCGACGCTTTCAAGAACAGCCCGCCACAGGTGCTGATCTGGGAGTTTCCTGAACGTTATCTGCCTGTGAACAACGAAATCGGTGACGCCGACCCGCAGTGGGTCGCAGAGCTTAAACAAGCCGGCGCCCGCCAACAAAACGTAGCCGCAAACACTAAATCCGAGACGCCCGACCGGGCGCAAAACTGAAAGAGAGAGGTACTACCATGACTTTCACTACAACTCCTCGTCGTCTCGCCAAGACCTTTGCACTGGCCGCGACCTTCAGCGTCCTGTCGATGAACGCATTCGCCGGTGGCGACTCCGCGCTCTACGGCCCGACCGCACCGAAAGGCTCGAGCTTCGTGCGTGTCTACAACGCAGGTAATGCTGAAGTCAGCGCCACCGTCGGCAGCACCAACCTGGCCGAAGTCGCGCCGCTGTCCAGCACTGACTTCAGCTTCATGCCGGGCGGCGACTACAGCGCCAAGGTCGGCAGCCAGTCGCTGCCGGTAAAACTGGCCGGTGACCACTATTACACCCTGGTCAACAACGCCAGCGGCGCGCCGCAACTGATCGAAGAACCGCCGTTCAAGAACAAGCAGAAATCCCTGGTACGCGTGCAAAACCTGAGCGACAAGGCCCTGACCCTGAAAACGGCTGACGGCAAGACTGAAGTTGTGCCGTCCGTGGCGGCCAAGGGCCGTGGCGAGCGTGAAATCAACCCGGTCAAAGTCAGCCTGGCCCTGTACGACGGCGCCACCAAAGTCGGCGACGTGAAACCGGTTGCCCTGGAACGCGGTGAAGCCGCCGTGCTGTACGTCACCGGCAAAGGCAGCAGCCTGTCGCCAGTCTGGGTAAAACGCCCGGTTTCGACGCGCTAATCATTTTTTCGGAAGGCTGACACCCACCGGGGCCTTGAAACGGGCCCCTGTAGGAGCTGCGTCGACCTTCTGACACGGAACAAAAACAAGAGTGAAACGACACAGCGTTCGTAGCTCTAACCAAACGATTTTCAAGGAGTAACAACATGATTCCGGTGATCTTGTCAGGTGGTAGCGGCTCACGTCTTTGGCCGCTTTCGCGTAAGCAATTCCCCAAGCAGTTCCTCGCCCTGACCGGCGAGCACACGCTGTTCCAGCAAACCCTGGAACGCCTGGTGTTCGATGGCATGGACACCCCGATCGTGGTCTGCAACAAGGACCACCGCTTCATCGTCAACGAACAGCTCAGTGCCCGCAAGCTGGAGACCCAGCGCATCCTCATGGAGCCGTTCGGTCGCAACACCGCGCCTGCGGTAGCCTTGACCGCGATGATGCTGATCAACGAGGGTCGCGATGAGTTGATGCTGGTGCTGCCGGCCGACCACGTGCTCGAAGACCAGAAAGCCCTGCAGCGAGCCCTGGCCCTGGCGACAGTCGCTGCGGAAAACGGCGAAATGGTGCTGTTCGGCGTGCCGGCCACCAAACCGGAAACCGGCTACGGCTACATCAAGTCGACCAATGATTCGCTGCTGCCCGAAGGCGTCAGCCGCGTCTCGCAATTCGTCGAGAAACCGGACGTGAAACGCGCCACCGAGTTTGTCCAGTCCGGCGGTTATTTCTGGAACAGCGGCATGTTCCTGTTCCGCGCCAGCCGTTTCCTCGAAGAGCTGAAGAAGCACGATCCGGACATCTACGACACCTGCCTGCTGACCCTTGAGCGCAGCGAACAGGACGCGGACACCATCACCTTCGACGAAGCCACCTTCGCCTGCTGCCCGGACAATTCCATCGATTACTCGGTGATGGAAAAAACCCAACGCGCCTGCGTCGTGCCACTCACGGCCGGCTGGAGCGACGTCGGCTGCTGGTCGTCGCTGTGGGAGGTCAACGAGAAGGACGCCAACGGCAACGTCACCAAAGGCGACGTGGTGATCCAGGACAGCAAGAACTGCATGATCCACGGCAACGGCAAACTGGTGTCGGTGATCGGCCTGGAAAACATCGTGGTGGTCGAAACCAAGGACGCCATGATGATCGCGCACAAGGACTCGGTCCAGGGCGTGAAACAGATGGTCAATACCCTCAACGAGCAGGGTCGCAGCGAAACCCAGAACCACTGCGAGGTCTATCGCCCGTGGGGTTCCTACGACTCGGTGGACATGGGTGGACGCTTCCAGGTCAAGCACATCTCGGTCAAGCCGGGCGCGTGCCTGTCGCTGCAGATGCACCACCACCGCGCCGAACACTGGATTGTGGTCAGCGGCACGGCGGAAGTGACCTGCGACGACAACGTGTTCCTGCTGTGCGAGAACCAGTCGACCTACATTCCGATCGCTTCGGTTCACCGCTTGCGCAACCCGGGCAAGATTCCACTCGAGATCATCGAAGTGCAATCGGGCAGCTACCTGGGCGAAGACGATATCGAGCGGTTTGAAGATATCTACGGTCGCTCCACCCCGATCGAGCGTGGCGTGTCGGTGAAAACCATCGCGCAGTAAGCGTTCAGCAAAACAGGAAGCCCCCGCCCAGACCGCTGCGAATCCCCATCCGCAGCGGGTTGGTCGGGGGCTTTTTTGTAATCCATCAAGATCAAAAGATCGCAGCCTTCGGCAGCTCCTACAGGGTGCGCGCCGCCATGTAGGAGCTGCCGAAGGCTGCGATCTTTTGACTTTGGCACTGCCCATCGCCAACCTCCCCTGCGCTTAGGTAGGATGACGTCCTCTAACCCTGAGGTTTCGCGTCATGTTTATCGGCGTCCTGCTGGTCATTACCTGGCTGGTCCTGCTCCTGCGCTACCCCGCCAAAGCCTTGCCGGTGTCCCTGGCGGCCGCCGTTGGGCTGGGCCTCGTGGCCACCTGGGTCATCTGGATGGATCATCGCGAGCTCAAGCAACTCGAACGCCTGGAGCTACGTATCAGCTATGCACCACAGAGCTGCCCCGCAGACCGGCCGTTGCACCTGACCATGAACAACGCCAACGACGTGCCGCTGACCGAACTGCGCTGGCGCGTCGGTGCCTATGCGCCGGGCGACACGGTCAACCTCGCCGACAACCAATACACCGCACCGCGCTACCGTGGCCCTGGCGAACTGCAGGCCGGTGGCAACTGGGAAGACTGTTTGCCCATGCCGCCGTTGCGTCCCGGTTATCGCCCGGAAACCCTCGAGTTTCGCGCCGAGCGTCTGCAAGGCAGTTTCTCCGACTGACCTCTCCATTTTCTCCTGCACAAGGACTGCGCCATGCCGATTGCGTTGATTACCGGTTGTTCCAGCGGCATTGGCCGCGCCCTAGCCGACGCCTTCAAGGCGGCCGGTTACGAAGTCTGGGCCAGTGCCCGCAAACCCGAAGACGTGGCCGCGTTGAGCGCTGCCGGCTTTACCGCCGTGCAGCTGGACGTCAACGACGCTGCGGCGCTGGAGGTATTGAGTGCACGGATCAACCAGGAGCGCGGCGGCCTCGATGTGCTGATCAACAACGCCGGGTATGGCGCCATGGGGCCGCTGCTCGATGGCGGTGTGGCGGCGATGCAGCGCCAGTTCGAAACCAATGTGTTCGCGATTGTCGGTGTCACCCGCGCAATGTTTCCGGTGCTGCGTCGCACCAAAGGCCTGGTGGTGAATATCGGCAGCGTATCCGGGGTGCTGGTGACACCATTCGCCGGCGCCTACTGTGCGTCGAAGGCCGCGGTACATGCCTTGAGCGATGCGCTGCGCATGGAACTGGCGCCGTTTGGTATCCGCGTCATGGAAGTTCAGCCGGGCGCAATCGAGTCCAGCTTCGCGAAGAATGCCGGCCATGAAGCCGAACAATTGATCACCGAGCAATCACCGTGGTGGCCGCTGCGTGAAGGCATTCGTGCGCGGGCCAAGGCCTCGCAAGACAACCCGACCCCGGCCACTGAATTTGCGGCGGGGCTGCTCAAGGCTGTGCAACAAAACAAACCACCGCGACTGCTGCGGTTGGGCAATGGCAGCCGGGCGTTGCCGTTGCTGGCGGGGTTGTTGCCCAAGGGATTGCTGGAGTCGGGGTTGATGAAGCGGTTCGGGTTGCGTGGGCAGCTCTGATACCGAGTCGACCCAGCAATACGTAGCGTTTCAGAGTCCGTTGTTGACGATCACCGTACAGGTAATCCCCGCCGCCAACAGCACCCCCTCCGGTACCTCGTCGATGTGAATCCGTACCGGCACCCGCTGGGCCAGACGTACCCAGTTGAAGGTCGGGTTCACATCGGCGATCAGCTCGCGGCTCTGCGGGTTGTCCCGATCGTAGATGCCGCGGGAAATACTCTCGACATGTCCCTTGAGCACTTCGCCGCTCATCAACTGCATGTCCGCCTTGTCGCCCACCCTTACGTGGGGCAGCTTGGTTTCTTCGAAGAAGCCGTAGACCCAGAACGAGTTCATATCCACCACGGCCATTTTTGCTTCGCCGATGCGCGCATAGTCGCCACGATGCACGTTGAGATTGGTGACATAACCGTCGACTGCAGCACGTACTTCGGTGCGCTTGAGATTCAGTTGCGCCGCTTCCAGTTGCGCCTGGGCGTGCTGGTAATCAGCCAGGGCCGAGTCGGCGATGTTGCTGGCGTCGTCGCGGTTCTCTTTGGAGATCACCAGCGCGTCCATGTCGGCGCGACGATGGGCGTTGACCTTGCGCATTTCCCAGGTCGACTTGCGTGAGGCCACCAGCGCCTGGGCCTGTTTGACCGCGATGCGGTAGTGCTCGGGATCGATCTGCATCAACAGATCGCCTTTGCGAACCAACTGGTTGTCGCGCACCGGCACATCCACCACTTCCCCGGTGACATCGGCGGCAACGTTGATGATGTCCGCGCGCACCCGGCCATCGCGCGTCCAGGGTGTGTCCATGTAATGCACCCACAGGGTCCGGCCGATCCATATTGCAAGCGCCAGCACCAGCAACGTGGCGAGCAGGCTGAAAAGCTTTTTCATCAAGGCATTCTCTAAGGCAGAGAGTCAGTGGTAGACAGTCAGCGCCAAGGCGCCAAACAGACAGGTAAACAGGCTCAGGCGCAGCAACGCCGGGTGCCAGAAAAAACGGTAGAGGTCGAACCCGGACAGGAACCGGTCCAGGGCCCAGGCCAACGCGACGGCGAGGAAGAACATCAGCGTCATGGTCGGCATGTACACGCCGTGGAAGGCAATTTCACGAGGCATGATCAAGTCCTTGGGGCCGGGTGGCGGCATACGCGGCCAATGGCGATTGCGGGTCCAGCAGCGAGGTGCGGATGAAGTGCAGGTAGCTCTTGACCCGACGTAGCGCCGAGGTATCAAAGTGCGGCGCGAAAGGTTCGTCGGTGGCCTGTACGCGACTGATGGCGTGGTCGACGGCGATCAGGCCGCGCTCCAGATTGCTCTGGCTCGGCTGCAGGAACAGGCGCACCAGGGAGCGACCCATCACGCGAATCGCCTGGCGCCACGGCTGGGACTCGGCATAGGCCGGATGCACCGGCAGGATCGCCTGCTCCTTGCGCAACTCGATGATCGCGTGGCCGACTTCCAGCACCACGAACATCCAGCGCAACAAGTCTCGTTGCACCTGAGGCTGACCCGCCGCGAGCCCGTAGGCCTGGTGCAGCAGGTCGCGGGTGCGGCTTTCGAAACTGGAGGCCAGGCCCTTGAGCTTGCCGCTGATGGCGAACACCACCTGGCCGCGCAGGTCCTGCTCCAGCCGGCGCCACAGCCAGCGGCTGTTGGGCGGTAAAATGATCGCCCCGGCGGCCGCGCACACCAGCATGCCCAACACCATGGCGATGTAGTCGTTGATGAAAGTGTAGGGGTTGTAGACCGTGAGGTTATCGGGGACAGATCCAGTGCTGAAGAAGATCAGCAGGCCCAGGCCTACACCGGCATATTGCGGCCGCGACGACAGGAACGAGCCCAGCACGATTACTGGCGCGAGCATCACGCACAGCAACGGGAAACCGTCGATCCAGGGGAAGATGAAAAACATCTCGATGAAACCGATCAGCGCGCCGAGGAGGGTCCCGCAGGCCATTTGAAACGCCATGCGCTTGGGGTTCGCAGTGGCAGCGGACAGGCCAATGGTCGCGGCGGCAATCAGGGTCATGGTCGCCCCGCTCGGCCAGGCCGTGGCCACCCAGTAACTGCCCAGCACCACCAGCACAAACGCCGCGCGAATGCCTGATGCGGCCGCCGCCAGCCAGTTGGTCTGCGGGGTGAACGGCTCGTCCCACTGCTCCCGCGCATGGCGGTGCTCGGCCAGCGAGGCGTGTGTCTGGGCGTACCCGTGCAGGTCGTCGACGAAGCGATACAGCAACTCGTACGCGGTATGAAAATCCAGCTGCTCGGAATCGCTCGGTTCACTCTCCTGGAATGTTGCCCGCAAGCTGCGCACCCGGGCTGGCAAATGCTCCTTGTAGGTCGCCAAAGCCAACGCCAGGCGTGCGGCATCGGGGCTGGTCAGGGCGCGACCGCTGAAGTTGTCGAGCAGTTCGGCCAGGTCCTGCAGGCCCGGGGTGATGGCCGCCACCACGTGATCGGTGCCACTGCTGCGCAGCCGTTCCAGCAACTGATGCAGGGCATTAAATCGGGTGGTGATGCCCATGAACTCGCTGTTCAGGCGATTGAGGCGGCCATTGCGCCGGCGCATGTGCGGGTCCTCGAATACGGTGACACTGCGCAGGCCTTCCAGGCCGACCGCTTCAGCAATAAACCGCACGTTGCTGGCTTCAAACGCGTCCCGCTGGCTGCGGCCGCGCAAGCCATCGGTGACGAACAGGGCAAACACGCCAAAGCGTTGATACAAGGCATTGCGCATTGCCGCACTGGCGGTTTGCGGCAAGATCGCGGCGCTGACCAGGGTGGCGCAGAGAATCCCCAGGGAGATTTCCAGCACCCGCCAGACGGCCGCCATGAAGGCGCCGTCCGGATGGGCCAGCGCCGGCAGGCCGACCATCGCGGCGGTGTAGCCGGCCAGCACAAACCCGTACGCGCGGAAATTGCGGTAACGCGCCGCCCCAGCCGAACAGATGCCGACCCAGATCGCCAGCGAACCCAGGAACAGTTCGGTGTTCTGCCCGAACAGGGCAATCAGTGCGACCATCACCGCCGAACCCGTCAGCGTACCAAGGAAGCGATAGAAGCTCTTGGCGAACACCTGACCACTCTGCGGTTGCATGACGATAAACACGGTAATCATCGCCGTGCGCGGCTGCGGCAGTTCCAGGCGCATCGCCAGCCACAGGGTCAGGAAGGCGGCGAACAGCACTTTAAAGATGTAGACCCAGGTCACGCCATCGCTGCGCGCCCAGTCAAAAAAGCCCCGGCGCCATTCGAGGGAGTACAGCCAGCGCAGCGGTGCGGGCAAGGGTGTCATGGTGTCCTGCTCAATGAAATTTTGTCGGACGCAAGCCCTGCAGGCGACTTGGAACCTGTGGGCGCGAGCCTGCTCGCGATGGCGCTTTGTCAGGCAACACACTCATTGACTGATGCGCCCTCATCGCGAGCAGGCTCACTCCCACAGGGTCTGCCGCAGGTGTGGTGATCAATGGGAGAGGCTCCTGAGCAGGGCCGGGGTTTTCGGCGCCTGGGTCTGGCTGTCTTGCGGCACATCCGCGCCCGCCCCTAACCCGCCGCCCAGTGCTGTCACCAGCTCTGCGTGGGCACTCAGGCGCGCGGCCTGGACCTGCTGCTGCACTTGCTGCTGTTTGAACAGCAACGTCTGGGCATTGAGCACATTGAGGTAATCGGTGAGACCGCGCTGGTAGGCGATCATGGCGATGTCGTAGGTCTTCTGCGCGGCGGCCACGGACTCGGCGGCGAACGTCTGCTGCTTGTCCATGGACTCGCGGCGGATCAACTGGTCCGAGATGTTCTTCAGGGCGTTGACCAGGGTCTGGTTGTAGCGGGCCACGGCGATGTCATAGCCGGCCGATGCTTCACCCAACTGCGCCCGCAACCGACCGCCGTCGAAGATCGGCAACGAGAGCGCCGGACCGACGCTGTAGTTGAGTTTCTTGCCGGTCAGGAACTCCAGTGCCCCACCGCCAGTGGCCATGTAACCGAGGCTGCCGACCAGGTCGACGTTGGGGTAGAAACCCGCATGCGCGACATCGATGCCCCGCGCCTGCGCCGCCACTTGCCAGCGACTGGCAACCACGTCCGGCCGTTGCCCAAGCAACTGCGCCGGCAGCGCCGATGGCAGCTTCAACGCCGCCCCCAAGGACAAGGTCGGCCGCTGCAATTGCGCCCCGTTACCAGGCCCAAAACCTGCCAATGCCGCCAGCTGATTGCGGCTGAGGGCGATCTCCTCGTCCAGCGCGTCGAGTTGGCGATGGGTTTCGGGCAGCGGGGTTTCGGCCTGGCTGACTTCAAAGTGCGTACCGATGCCGGCGTCCAGGCGCTTTTGCGCCAGTTCAAGAATCTGCTGTTGCTGCTGCAGCGTCGCGGCCACGATGTCGCGCTGGGCGTAATGCAGCGACAATTCGATATAGGCGCGCACGACGTTGTTCTGCAATTCGAGCTGAGCCTGCCTGGCCTCGGCGGCGCTCATATGCGCCAGGTCCACGGCGCGCTCGCTGGCATTGCGCTCGCGGCCCCAGAGGTCGAGGGCGTAGCTGAAGCCCAGCGCGGCGTTGTTGTCCCAGGTCGTGGTATCGGCCAGTTCGCCCGGCCCGTAAAACTGATCGGAAGGCCAGTTGTGGCGCTTGAGGGTCGACTCGGCGTTGATCTGCAGTGACTCGGCGGATTCGGCGATACCCGCCATGGCCCTGGCCTGGCGTACCCGTGCGGCTGCGATGGCCAGGGTCGGGCTGCCCTGCAGGGCCAGGTCGATCCAGTGATTCAACTGAGGGTCGCGGTAGGCCTGCCACCATTGAGCGACAGGCCAGTTGGCGTCCTTTGCAGCGTGTTGGATAGCTTCGTCGGTGGCCAGGGCATTGGCCTGCAGTGCCTCGCCCTGCGGGGCGATGCCTGCGGTGCCGATGCAGCCGCTGATGACCAGGGAAAGGGCGAAAACACTGAACGTCTGAAGCGCTCTGCTGATGCGACGCGGCACTGCGGATATTCCTGAAATAAGGGAGATCCCCGTAGGAGCTGCCGCAGGCTGCGATATTTTGATCTTGAATCTTAAGATCAAAAGATCGCAGCCTGCGGCAGCTCCTACCAGGGTGGGCGCAATTCTAGGGGCGGGTTTTGTTGGCGATAAGCTGGGATTCTTGTGAATCTTTGTTACCGTTAACGCGATAATCCCTTGGTCGGGGTCTCGGACTCTGAAACGTTGTGTCACAATTTGTCATTCGCCCAGAGAGCACCCCATGGACACTTTGCAAAACATGCGCGCCTTCAGTTACGTGGCCGAGGCTGGCAGCTTCACCGCCGCCGCCGTGCAACTCGACACCACGACGGCCAACGTCTCGCGCGCGGTCTCCAACCTGGAGGCCCACCTGCAAACCCGACTGCTCAACCGCACCACCCGCCGCATCGCGCTCACCGAGGCCGGTAAGCGCTACCTGCTGCGCTGCAAACAGATCCTTGCCTACGTCGAAGCAGCCGAGGCCGAAGCCAGCGACGCGCACGCCCGCCCTGCCGGCCAGCTCAAGGTGCACACCATGACCGGTATCGGTCAGCACTTCGTGATCGACGCCATCGCCCGCTACCGCAAAACCCACCCCGACGTGACCTTCGACCTGACCCTGGCCAACCGCGTGCCAGACCTGCTCGACGAGGGCTACGACGTGTCCATCGTGCTGGCCAGCGAATTGCCAGACTCCGGCTTCGTCTCGCAACGACTGGGCATCACCTACAGCATCGTCTGCGCCTCGCCGGCCTATGTGAAAGCCAATGGCTGTGCGCACAAACCCAGCGACCTGCTGAACCACGCCTGCCTGCGCCTGGTGAGCCCGGTGATACCGCTTGAGAAATGGACGTTCGATGGCCCGGAGGGCCAGGAAATGGTCACCATCAATACCTCGCCGTTCCTGGTGAATTCAGCGGACGCCATGAAAACGGCAATCACCAGCGGCATGGGCGTGGGCGTTCTGCCGGTTTACGCGGCCATTGAAGGCCTGCGCAACGGCACGCTGGTGCGGGTAATGCCCAATTACCGCTCACAGGAACTGAACCTGTATGCGATCTATCCTTCGCGGCAATATCTGGACGCGAAGATCAAGACCTGGGTCGAGTACCTGCGTGGGTCGTTGCCGGAAATATTGGCGGCGCATCAGGCGGAATTGGCGGCTTATGAATTGAGCGGCAGCCTGGCCGGTGTCCGGCTGGCGAATTGACTGCCCAGGCTCGCCCGGTACCGGAAAAGAATGTTAGCGTGCTTGGCATTCTCACCGCCCGACGAGCCCTCCACCCATGAAAAAGACCGTACTCGCCTTTAGCCGCATCACGCCACAGATGATCGAAGACCTGAAGCAGGATTTCGACGTCATCGTGCCCAACCCGAAAAACGGCGATATCAACGCCCAATTCAATGAGGCCCTGCCCCACGCCCATGGCTTGATTGGTGTCGGACGCAAGCTCGGGCGTGCGCAGCTGGAGACCGCAGCCAAGCTGCAGGTGGTGTCCAGCGTCTCGGTGGGCTACGACAACTACGATGTGGCGTATTTCAACGAGCGCGGCATCATGCTCACCAATACCCCTGACGTCCTGACCGAGAGCACGGCGGACCTGGCGTTCGCCCTGATCATGAGCAGCGCCCGCCGGGTAGCTGAACTGGATGCCTGGACCAAGGCCGGCCAATGGCAGGCCAGCGTCGGCGCGGCGCTGTTCGGCAGCGATGTGCATGGCAAGACCCTGGGCATCGTCGGCATGGGCAATATCGGCGCCGCGATCGCTCGGCGCGGCCGCCTGGGCTTCAACATGCCAATTATCTACAGCGGCAACAGCCGCAAGAGCGACCTGGAACAGGAACTCGGCGCGCAATTTCGCAGCCTCGACCAGTTGCTGGCCGAAGCCGATTTCGTCTGCCTGGTGGTGCCGCTCAGCGAGAAGACCAAACACCTGATCAGCCATCGTGAACTGGGACTGATGAAGCCGGGCGCAATCCTGGTGAACATCTCGCGCGGGCCCGTGGTGGATGAACCGGCACTGATTGAAGCGCTGCAGAACAACCGCATTCGTGGCGCGGGCCTGGACGTCTACGAGAAAGAGCCGCTGAGCGAGTCGCCGTTGTTCCAGTTGAAGAACGCCGTCACCCTGCCGCATATCGGCTCGGCCACCCATGAAACCCGTGAAGCGATGGCCAATCGCGCCATTATTAACCTGCGCAGCGCCCTGCAGGGCGAACGCCCACAAGACCTGGTCAATCCGCAGACCTGGAAAGGCTGATTGTGACCTGGCACGCCTTCACCGGCGTGCCATGTATCTGACAGCAGTGAAAGACTCGTGAAGGCCCTGCTGCTTATGCCAATTTGCCGGCCATGGGTCTGGTCGTCGCGCGAGGCTTACGGAACACCAGCACGTTGCCCAGCATGACCAAAACCAGCCCGACGAGTGCCGGAGCGGTCCACTGATAACCTTCGGCAAATGCCGAAACATTCAGTGCAACCACCGGGAACAATACGGTGCAGTAAGCGGCTCGTTCCGGCCCCATGCGGCCGACCAATGTCAGGTAGGCGGTGAAGCCAATCACCGAACCTGGAATCACCAGATAGAGCAATGAGCCGATGTAACGGCCATTCCACTCCATGTCGAACGGGATGCCCCTGACCAGGCACCAGGCCGACAACATTGCTGCGCCATAAGCCATGCCCCAGGCATTGGTCGTCAGCGGCTTGAGGCCAGCTTTCTGCTGCAGGCTCGACAACATGTTGCCGGCAGAAAAACACAGCGTGCCGCATAGCGCCAACCCCAGGCCCAGCAGGGTTTCCGGGGAGGCGGTGTGGCCCGCAAGCTCTGGCCAGAACAGTAAACCGAGCCCCATCAGGCCCAAAGCACCCCCCATCAAGACGTTACGAGCGATTTTCTGACCGAAGAACACCCGGGCATTCAAGGCGTTCCACAAGGTGGCCGTGGAAAACACCACCGCCACCAGACCGCTGGGGATCCACTGGCTGGCGGTGAGGAAACACATGAAGTTGACGCAGAACAGGCACAGACCCTGCGCCAGGCAAATCAGATGGCCGCGGCGATTCATCACCTGCAGGCGTCGGGTAAGCAGCAACATCACGAACAGCACCAGCGCGGCGAGGCCGAAGCGATAAACGATCGACACCGGGATAGCGACCACGCCCAACTGCCATTTCAAGGCAATCCAGGTGGTGCCCCAGATCAGCACGGTCAGCAAATACAACGAAAGGTTCATGGTCAAAACTCCTGAATAGGAGCTCAGTGTCCTGCGTCGGGTTTCGGCGCACTTGCATAAACTTGCGCTTTTGTCCGGCCACGGGCTGGCAGGTCACGTGCTACGGAGTAGGATGCAAGGCGTTGGAGAATCGATAATGCCCGCACTGGAATCCCTGCAAGTCTTTCAAGCCCTTAACCGTTCGGCCCATGCTCGCCTCGAGCACAGCGCCGAACTCGGTGACGGCATGGCGGCAGCCCTGTGGAACAATCATCACGACGCTCAGGATTACGAAGCGCCCAGTCACCACACCTTGTCCTGCTACATCGGCGGCGGTACCGGCACCTTTCGCCGTGATCAGCCCGGCATCATGGGCGGCCCGGACAAGCTGTGCATCCTGCCTGCCGAACATCCCTCGGCCTGGGTGATCAATGGCGATATCCGCCTGGCTCATGTGTATTTCAGCCCTGAGCAGTTTGCCCTCGGTTGCGTCACCCTGCTCGACCGCGAACCTCGCGAATTGCTCCTGCGCGAGCACACCTTTCTCGACGACCCGATCCAGGTCCGGCGCTTTCGCCAGTTGATCGCGCTCAACTGGGACGAGCCTGGCGAACGCCTGCTCACCAGCAGCCTGGCCCACGAGATGCTCAGTCACGTATTGCTTGGCCAGGTGGGCAAGCGCGAAGGATTGCGGCTCAAGGGCGGACTGGCGGCGCATCAGCGGCGGCAACTGGTCGAATTCATCGACAGTCAGCTGGCCGAGCCCATCAGCCTGGGGCAACTGGCCGGATTGTGCGCGTTGTCGGAGTATCACTTTGCGCGGATGTTTCGCCAGAGCTTTGGCTTGCCGCCGCACCAGTATGTGCTGGCGCGGCGCTTGCGTCGGGCGCAGGACCTGTTGCGCACAAGCGCACAGCCCTTGGGGGAGATTGCACTGGCGTGCGGGTTTTCCAGTGCCAGTCATTTCACCAACCGGTTTCGCCAGGCGTTGGGTGGGACGCCTGGGGAGTATCGGCAGGCTTTTTTACGATAGGCTTGGGGGGGGGTGGCGCCTATGCTGCCGCCTTCGTCAGAACTCCAGCGTACTCGACAGCGTCACCTGCCGCGAATCCCCCATAGAAACGAAGAAGCGGCTCGCCGCCGAGGTGTAGTACGTGCGATCAAACAGGTTCTTCACGTTGAGCTGGAACTTGACCGTCTGCCCCTCGACCTTGGTGTCATAGGTGGCAAACGCATCCGCCACCGTGTAGCTGGGCAGGTCAAAATCATTCACCGCGTTGCCCGCCCTCTCGCCGACGTAACGTGCGCCGGCGCCCACCCGCAACTGGTCACCTCCGACTATATTGCCGAAGTCATACACCGCCGACAGCGAGCCGCTGTTCTTCGCCACATTCTGCAGTTTCTTACCCTTGTAAGTGGGATCTTCAGTGACCTCGGCGTCGGTGTACGCGTAACTGCCAATCATGCTCCAGCGGTCACTGAGCTGGCCGCTCAGATCCATTTCCAGGCCACGGGATCGTACTTCGCCAGCAGCGCTGTAGAGGGTCACCGGCCCTTCGGAATTGGCGACCAGCACATTGCGCTTCTTGATGTCGAACAACGCGATGTTGCCGGTGACGCGCCCTGGCAGATCCAGCTTGGCGCCGACCTCCCATGACTTGGCCTCTTCGGGGGCGATGCTGCCATCGAGCACCGTGCTGCTGCCGCTCAGCGGCGCAATGGTCGAGTTGGGCTTGAACGATTCGGTGTAGCTGCCATAAAACGACAGGGCATCGGTGTAGCGGTACACCAGGCCGGCGCGGGGCACCCATTTCTGGCCGTTGCTGTCGGTGTTGGCCTGGAACGGCACGCCTTTGCCGGCGTACTGGTCGTACGCCTGGAATCGCGCGCCACCGACCAGAATCCACTGCTCGTTCAAGTGAATCGAGTCCTGCAGGAACATCGAATCGCTGCGCAGCAGGTCGGTCTGTGCGCTGTCCGCCGGGCTGACTGTGGTGCCTTCCACTTCGCGGCCGTACACCGGATTGATGTAGCTGAAGGTGCTCAGGCTTTTCTGGCGGATCAGGTCGGCACGGTAGATCTTGCGGTACTCGTCATCGATCCCGAACACCAGGTCATGCTGCATGCCTGCCACATCGACGCGCCCCTCCACGCTGGCCGTGGCGAAGCGATCGGTGCTGATCGCGTTGTGCGTGCCGTCCATGCTGCGGGTCAGCGTGCCGTTAGTGGTATTGATGGCCGTGACGCGGACCTGGCTGGCGTCGTAGGTCTCGCGGTTCCAGCTGTAGCCCAAGTGCGCGCTCCAGTTGTCATTGAGCTGGTGATCGGCCTCGAAATGATAGAGATCCGACCGGCCTTCCATGTCGTTGAACGGCTCGTCGAGGCGACGCCCGCGGGAGATGTCCAGCGGATGATTGTCCCGGGGATCGATGACCGTGCCGCGGTCGAACGGGGTGAGAAATTCCCGGTGTTCATAGGCGAACAACAACGTGGTGTTGTCACCGAACCAGGCCAGCGACGGCGCTACCAGGGTCTCGCGCTGCACTCCGTAATTGCGCCAGTAATCCTCGTCATCGTGGTCCAGCACCATGCGGTACGCGAACCCGGAATCACCCAGGGCACCGGTGCTGTCGAGGCCGCCGCCGCTGCCGTTCTTGCCGTTGCCGTAGGTCGAGCCGCGCAGGTTCAGGGCGTTGTATTGCTCAAGCTCGGGCTTCTTGCTGACCATGTTGACGACACCGCCGGGGTCTTGAATCCCGTACAGCAGCGAAGACGGGCCCTTGAGCACTTCGACCCGGTCCACCGTGGCGTTGAGGCCCCTGCCCTGTATCACCGGCATGCCATCGCGCATGATCGAGCCATTGCGGTTATCGCCGAAGCCGCGGGTCATCACCGAGTCCTGGGTGCTACCCAGCGTGTTGCCTTGGGTGATGCCGCTGACGTTGGCGAGTGCATCATCCAGATTGCGCGGTGCCTGATCGCGGATGACCTGGGCCGGGATCACGTTGACGGTCTGCGGGATTTCCTGGAGCAACGCCTGCGAGCGCATCACCGAACTGGTGGGCGGCGGCTGATAGCTGGTGGATTGATCCAGCACCGAGGTGATGGTCGTCGCGCCGAGGTTCACAGCGCCCTGGGTGGGCAGCGGCTCCAGCGCGAGGGTATGAGCATCCGTTCGACGGAAGGTGAAGCCCGAGCCGCCCAGCAAACGCTGCAATGCCTGCTCGGCACTCATCTGCCCGCTGACCGCCGGGGCGCTGATACCGTAGGGCGCTTCGTCGGTGTAGACCACGCTCAGGCCGGTGATCCGGCTGAAGTCGGCCAGGGCCTGAGGCAACGGTTTGGCGGGCAGGGCGAAAGTGAACTGGGAATGTTGCTGGGTTGCCCCGGCGTCAGCGCCCAAGGCAACGCCCGACGGCAGCAAGGCCGACGCCGTCAAGCCCAGTGCAGATGCACCCAACCAATGTTTGACCGAAACCAATTTTGCCCTGGACTTCATTGCTCATGACCTGTGTAGAACCGCAACGGATGCGAATGACTCGCAGTTTCAGTCACTACACGGATGGCGCGGGGTTTTACCTCACCTTGATTTTTGAAATATTTCTAGAAGATCAAAAGATCGTCCGAACGCGGCCCGAGCCTTCGGACGATCTTTTGATCTTGCTCTACCGCAAAATAATCAGATGCCCGAACACCTGGGTCTGCTCAAACCCCAACACCCCCTGCAATGAACTCAACACCGCCTGCGGATCCTTGCTTGGGAAGCTGCCGCTGACCCGGCGTGCCGCCAGTTCATCGTTCAGTAACAGGATCCGCCCCGGGTAATAGCGTCCAAGGTCTTTCACCACATCCGCCAGTGGCGCCCTGTAGTAATTGAGCCAGCCCTGGCGCCAGGCCAGTTGCGCTTCACTGTCCACACCATGGAGTGTCTGCGCTGCGCCGGCGCCGTAAGTCAGCTGCTGGCCCGCGCCGACAATCTGCTGCGCAGCCTGCCTGTGCGCCGTGACACCGACGCGCCCCGACAGCACCGTCACCTGAGCGCCAACGGGTTGCAGGCGTACCTCGAACTGCGTGCCCAATACCCGCGCCTGGCCTTGTTCGGCGTCGACGACAAAAGGCTCGCCGGTGTGAACGACACTGAAAAAACCGGCGCCGCGACGCAAATGCACGTGCCGTTCACCACCAGTGAAATCCACCGCGATGGCGCTGTCTGCATCGAGCGTCACCTGGGACTGATCAGCCAGCGTCACCGTGCGGATCTCCCCCGGAGCCGACACATAGTCCGCCCCCAGGTCATCCAGCCAGCGCATCGGCTGCCACCCGACGCCCATGCCGACCATCAACAAAAGACAAGCCGCCACTGCCAAGCCACCGGCCCAGCGCCGCACAGGGTACTGGCCGGAACGACTCATCGCATCGAGGTAACCCTGCAAGGCAAGCGCATCTTCGGCGGCCAGGGTGCGTGCCGGTGCTTCGCTCAGTTCCCACACCACCTGGGCCTGGGCATAGGCCTCCGCGTGGGCGGGATCGGCTTGCAGCCAGTGACTGAAGGTCACTTGGTCGCCACTGCTGGGATGGTCATGCAACAGGCTCAGCCAGGCGTAGGCGGCCTGCTCCTGAGCCGGCGTGGGAATGATACGTTCAGCGTGGTTCACGGTGCTTTCCCTGGCGTGCGCGGTTCGGTGTCCCGCAAGCTTGCCTTGCAGGCGTCGAGGGCGCGCATCATATGTTTTTCCACGGCACTCTGGGACAGGCCCATGGCCTTGGCGATCTGCGCATATTTGCGCCCATGGAGGCGATTGAGCAGAAAAATCTGCCGCGTGCGCTCGGGCAATGCGCGCAACGCTGCCTCGACGTGGCGCAAATCATTGCCGGCTTCCAGCGCCGCCTCGGGCTCGCTGCCATGGCTGTCCGGCTGTTCCGGCAACCGACCCTCGTTGCTGCGCACCCGCGCGCCTTCGCTGCGCAAATGGTCGATGGCAATGTTGCCGGCACAACGCAGCAGGTAGGTACTCAGTTCCTCGACCTGCACCAATGGCCGCCGCCAGAAACGCAGGAACAAGTCCTGCACCAGATCGGCGGCCGTCGCCCGACAGCCCACCCGCCGGCTTACCAATGCCTCCATTTGCGAGCGCTGGGACAGGAACACTTGCAGGAAATGCGCGCGTCCCCCGCCTTGGTGTTCGTCTTCACCGGATTCGGGCGGGTGTCCGATCATCGAGTCATGACTGCGCGAGTACGGCAACAGGGCTGGCGAGCAGACTCAGGCCTGCGAGCGCCAGCACCAGGCGGGGGCGGTACGGCAACAACAGCACCAGCAACAAGGCGCTGAGCATCAGTACTGCAAACCATTCGACCAGGCCCAGGCCCCAACCGATCCGGCTCACCAGCACCCATGGCGAAACAGCCAGCAGCGACCAACCGGCCAGCTTCAGGAGCTTGCGGCGACCCGCCGTGGGCTTGTGGCCGAGCAGTTCGGCGTGATGCCGGTCCATCGACAGACATAACACGGTAAAACCGCTGTAGCAGAGCAACAGGGCCAGCAGCATTCAGTTCGCCTCTCGCTCTAGGGTGACGGCAGGTGCACGCTGGCGGGTGGTGGTTGCAACCCGGCCGCTGCGGCGCATTTTCCATGCGGCCCAGGCCAGGAACAGGCCGCTACCCAGGCACGCCAGGTCAAATCCGGCCATCGCCCAATCACCTTGGGTCAGGGACGCTACGAGGTGATGCGAGGTGGTCAGCGCATTGAGCAGTGGAATGCCGCAGAACAGCAGCGCAGCCAGAATCAGTTGCTCAACCCAGGCGGTGCGCCCGGGGCGGGTCCCGGCATGAATCACACTCAAGCCCCACAGGATAAAGAAGCTGTTGATCTCCCAGTCCGCTCGGCCAGTCATTTGCACTGGCAGCAGGCGGTTGGCCCAGAAGAACGCCGCCACCGCGACCGTCAGCCCGGCCATGCTGGCAATGTTCAGGACTTCCACCAGCCGCAACTCGAACGGCATCACGCCACTCTTTGCATGCTTGAGTTGGCGCTTGCCTAGCCAGATCACCAGCCCGGTGCCAATCACCGCCGTGCTCGCCAGGCCGCAGATAAAGTACAGCCAACGCAATACCGGGCCGGCAAAACGGCCCATATGCAAGCCGTAGAAACTCCCGGCGACAGCCATCGCCGCCGGTTGCTCAGGCGTGGCACCGAGCAGTTGGCCGGTCACACCATTGAAGGTCACGGCACTGCTCACATCGTGCACTACCCGATCGGCAGCGTCTCGCACCAGCACTACCGAGGCATTGGCATCTCCCGGATTATTCACCGTCAAGCGCGCCACACGCCCTCCGGCCCACTGCTCCCGCGCCCGCTCCAGCAGCGGCGCCATCGGTGCCAACTGACCGGGGGCACCGGCGAGCTCCGGCGTGCTGGAGGCAGGAAAGACCTCATCGTAGAACGCCCGCACATCACCTTTATAGGAAGCGAGAATGCTCGCCGGCATGACCATCGCCATGAAAATCACCAGGCTGCTATAGCTGATCATCAGGTGAAAAGGCAGCACCAGCACACCCACGGCGTTGTGGCCATCCAGCCACGAACGCTGGCCCTTGCGCGGGCGGAAGGTGAAGAAGTCCTTGAAGATTTTCTTGTGGGTGATGATCCCGGTGATCAAGCCGACGAACATCACCATGGCCGCGATCGTCGACAACCAGCGGCCCCACGGATGGGGCATCTGCAGCTGGAAATGGAAGCGATAGAAGAAGTCGCCGCCACGGGTCTCCCGCTCCTGCACTTCTGTGCCGGTTTGGGGGTCGAGGCTTTTTTCACTGAACTGGCCACGCTCACCGCGCTTGGCGGGCGACTGTTGCCAGCGCACCGTCAGTGCCGGTTGACGAGCGCTCGGCAGGTCGATCAGCCAGCGCGAAGCTCCCGGTGCGTGCTCCTGCAGGTAGTGCTGGGCAAGATCGAGGCTGTGTTGCGACGAGACCGAACGCGTCGGAATCTCCGGCTGCATCCAGTGACTGATCTCGTCGTTGAAGTAAGCGAGTGTGCCGGTCAGGAAAATCGCGAACAGCAGCCAGCCGAAGAGCAACCCGGTCCACGTATGGACCCAGGCCATGGCCTGACGAAAGCCTTCCTTCATGCTCGCCCCATCCAGTAAGCCACACCGGAAACTGCCGCCAGCACCAGGGCTGGAACAATCAAGCCGTACCAGGCCTGCCACGCACTGCGGCAGGCAAAGCACCACAGCACGGCGCACAGGTACACCAGAAACGAGATCATCATCCCGGTCACCACCGCTTCGGCGCGCGGCATCGGCAGACAAAGGGTCACGCTGACACTGGCCAATGCGGCGACCACATAGCCACCCACCACGGCGGCAAGCACCCGCGAAGTGACCGCCAGTCGATAGGAAACGGGGAGCGCTCTGGTTTTGACTTTCATGTTTCGGCCTTGAAACAGTGGAGCTGCGCGATCATCACGCGGCTAAGCAGGCGCCAATAATAATGATAAATATTCTCATACGCAAAAGAGTTCGATGAAGCTTGAGTCTGCTGTGTGCTTCTGTAGGAGCGAGCTTGCTCGCGAAAAACCTGAGAACGACGCGGGATAACAGATCCCTCACCTTATCGCTAACGCCCGGACCGCCCCCGAAGCAAGCTCACTCTCAGAAATGTCCGCGCCCCACCCAAATAAAAACGGGCCTGCATATGCAGGCCCGTTTGTCGTTGGCTGGAAAAAGATCACATCAGGCGTCAGCCGTTTTGCGCAGCCTGTTCGTTCTCGAGAAACTCGTCTTCGAGCAGTGCATCAGCCTGAACCCTTTCGAACGGCACGATCGCGGCGCGTGGTTTGCCCCGCAGTTTGCCGAACAGGTGCTCGAGCGCATGTTCGAGTTTTTCCGCCGCACCATCGATGGCTTGCTCCAGGGTGTCGGCTTTGTGGGTTACGGAAATCGGTTGATGGCCTTTTGGCCGCGCTTCCAGCTGGCAGCGCATATCGTGGGGACCGGGCTTGTCGCCGTTCTCGTCCCGCAGATGAACCTCGACACGGGTCAGGTCCTCTTCATAGCGTTCGAGCGTGCTCTCAATGGTAGTACGTACCCACTCCTCCAGTCGGATGCTGCTTTGAATATGGTTATCACTGTTGACTTGGATTTGCATAGTTCATCCCTTATTTCAGCTAGCTCGCGAGAGGCCTTAAGGCTAGCCCTTGGGCGTCATCACCGTGACCTCTTACTTACACAATCAGGCTGGCGGAAGAACATTTCAACCCCTAAAAAAAGATAAATATCTATTCGCAAAAAAAGCCGGACAACCGCCAAAAGCACTGTTAAGGTCGGGAGTTGGGTAGCCAGGCTCCAGCCCCCCAGGCTGTTCACATCTGCCGCTCGCCCAGCGGGTGCAGGCTTCGAAAGACCCCCGCCTCTTCCACCAGCCAGTCATGTACCGCCCGCACGCCCGGGTGACTCAGCGCCCCAGGCGCATAGAGCAGCACGTAGCGTTTATGGTTGGGCACCGCCAGACCAAACGGCACGATCAAGGTGCCGCGTTCCAGTTCGTCATTGAGCAAGGTACGCCGCGCGATCGCCACGCCCATGCCGGCAATCGCCGCTTCGATGGTCAGGTGGTTGCGGTTGAAGGTATGCCCGCGCCGCACGTCTGCGCCTTCAAAGCCGATGGCGTTGAGGTAAAACTCCCATTCCGCGTATTCATAGCTGCCGCGCCAGGCGGTGATGTCGTGCAGCAACGGAAAGTGCAGCAGGTCCGCCGGGCCGTGCAGCGGCGGGCGGCCGCGCAACAGGCCCGGGGCACAGACCGGGAAAATCTGCTCGTCCAGCAGAGTTGTGGATAACAACCCTGGGTAGCTGCCGTCGTTAAGGTCGATCGCCAGGTCGAAGTCGCCTTCGTGCAACGGCACGCTGCTGTCCTCGGCCACCAGCCGCAGCTGAATATCCGGAAAGCGCTGCTGCAAACGCGGCAGCCGAGGCGTCAGCCATTTGCTGAGGAACGATGGAATCGAGCGCACCCGCAGGATGCCACTGATCATTCCGGCGTCCAGTCGTCGCAATTCCGCATCGATGCTGCCGTACGCTTCGTTCACGGTAATGGCCAATCGCTGGCCTTCTGCGCTCAATTCAACGCCCCGGGCACGTCGATGAAACAGCCGGAATCCGAGGCGCTCTTCCAGTTGCCGAATCTGCTGGCTGACTGCACCCGGCGTGATATGCAGCTCTTCGGCACATCGGGTAAACGACAGGTGCCGCGCGGCACAGGAAAATACGTGCAACCAGACGTAAGTCTGAGCATGCAATTGACGACTCATCGTTTAGTCCTGCTAAAGGCTTGAGTAGGAAATTTCGTTGGTCTTGTAGGACCGAGGTGGGCAGTATCGCCGACATTGCGCTTGTCCTACAAAAATGGCAGCGATTTCTCTTCCATTGCTTGTATAGGCTTTAGCATGGCTATCAGTGTATTTGATCTCTTCAAAGTCGGCATCGGCCCGTCCAGCTCCCACACCGTCGGTCCCATGCGCGCTGCGGCAACCTTCGCCCAGAGCCTGCAGGACCAGAATCTGCTCGACGCCGTTCGTCGTGTGCAAATTCGCCTCTATGGCTCCCTGTCGGCCACCGGCGTCGGCCATGCCACCGACCGCGCGTGCGTGATGGGGCTGATGGGCGAGTGGCCAGACAGCATCGATCCGAACTGCATCGAAGACCGGATCAACACACTGTTGAAAACCCGCGAGCTGAAGCTGGCCGGGAAAACCACCATAGCCTTCGACTGGCAAACCGACCTGCTGCTGCTCGACGAGAGCCTGCCTTACCACCCCAACGCGATGTCCCTGACCGCCTTCGGCGAAACCGGCGAACTGGCCGAGCAGACGTATTACTCGATAGGCGGCGGTTTCATCATCGAGGCGGCCGAGGCCGAGTCGGGCATCGCACCGTCCAGCGACGTCGTATTGCCTTACGACTTCTCCAGCGCCGCCGAATTGCTCAAGCTGTGTAACCAGAACGGCCTGCGGGTTTCCGAGCTGATGATGGCCAACGAACTGGCCTGGCGCAGCGAAGCCGAGATTCGCCAGGGCCTGCTGCATATCTGGTCGGTGATGCGCGAATGCGTCGAGCAAGGCCTGCGTCACGAGGGCATCCTGCCGGGCGGCCTGAACGTGCCACGTCGGGCGGCGAAATTGCACCGTGCCCTGCTGGAAATCGGCAAGCCCAATGTCATCACTTCCACGCTGTCCGCTATGGAGTGGGTCAACCTGTTCGCCCTCGCCGTCAACGAAGAGAACGCTGCCGGCGGGCGCATGGTCACGGCGCCGACCAATGGCGCGGCAGGGATCATCCCGGCGGTGCTGCACTACTACATGAAATTCAATCCGGAAGCGTCCGATGACGACGTGGTCGCCTTTTTTCTCGGCGCGGCTGCGGTAGGCATTCTGTGCAAGAAAAATGCGTCCATCTCCGGTGCCGAAGTCGGCTGTCAGGGAGAGGTCGGATCTGCCTGCGCCATGGCGGCTGCCGGCTTGGCGGACGTGCTGGGCGCGACGCCGGAGCAACTGGAGAACGCGGCCGAAATCGGTCTGGAACACAACCTTGGCCTGACCTGCGACCCGGTGGGCGGACTGGTTCAGGTGCCCTGCATCGAACGCAACGCGATCGCCGCCGTCAAGGCGATCAATGCCACGCAAATGGCGCTGCGCGGTGATGGCAAGCACTTCATTTCCCTCGACCGGGTCATCCGCACCATGCGCGATACCGGCGCCGACATGCACGACAAATACAAAGAGACTTCACGGGGCGGCCTGGCCGTGAGCTGGGTGGAGTGCTGAGGAGCATTCCCTGACCGCCCGTACCACGTGAGCCCGAGCAAGAACAATAACGAGGCCAATACGATGACCGATGTACGTACACCTGCTGCCGAAAATCCTGCTGTAGAAGTAACACGCGACACCGCGACAGTCAGCAAAGGCTGGAGTAAACACGACACCACCTGGATGCTCGGCCTCTACGGCACGGCGATCGGCGCTGGCACCCTGTTCCTGCCGATCAACGCCGGAGTCGGTGGTTTCTGGCCCCTGCTGATCCTCGCAGTGCTGGCGTTCCCGATGACCTTCTTCGCACACCGTGGCCTGACCCGCTTCGTGCTGTCCGGTCGCTCTGGTGACATCACCGAAGTGGTGGAGGAACACTTCGGCATTGGTGCCGGCAAGCTGATCACCTTGCTGTACTTCTTCGCGATTTTCCCGATTCTGCTGGTGTACAGCGTCGCGCTGACCAACACCCTGAGCAGCTTCATGGAACACCAGCTGCACATCGCCCCGCCGCCGCGCGCCATCCTGTCGCTAGGGTTGATCCTAGGCCTGATGGCCATCGTTCGCTGCGGCCAGGGCGTGATCGTCAAATGCATGAGCGTGCTGGTCTACCCTTTCGTCGCCGCATTGCTGCTGCTCGGTATCAGCCTGATTCCGAACTGGAACGGCGCGTTCTTCGCCACCGCCAGTGAAGGCATGCCGATGCCGCTGTTCTTCCAGACCCTGTGGCTGGCAATCCCGGTGATGGTGTTCTCGTTCAACCATTCGCCGATCATCTCGGCCTTCGCGGTGGATCAGAAACAGCGCTACGGCGAACAGGCCGAAGCCAAGAGCAGCGGCATTCTCGCCATTGCTCACGCAATGATGGTCGTGACGGTGATGTTCTTCTGCTTCAGCTGCGTGCTGGCGCTGTCCCCGGCTGACCTGGCGGCGGCGAAGGCACAGAACATCTCGATCCTGTCTTACCTGGCCAATCACTTCCAGACGCCAGTGATCGCTTACGCGGCGCCATTGATTGCCTTGGTGGCGATCACCAAATCCTTCCTCGGCCATTACATCGGCGCCAGCGAAGGTTTCCAGGGCCTGATCGTGAAGAGCCTGCGCGGCCGTGGCAAGGTCATGTCCGCCAGCTGGCTGAACCGCGCGACAGCAGTGTTCATGATCCTCAGCTGCTGGGCAGTGGCGACGTTCAATCCGAGCATCCTGGGCATGATCGAGACACTCGGCGGCCCCATCATCGCGTGCCTGCTGTTCCTGATGCCGATGTACGCCATCCGCCGCGTACCGGCATTACGCCAGTATTCGGGCCAGGCTTCGAATGTGTTCGTGGTATTGATCGGCTTGATTGCACTGTCTGCGATCATCTTTTCATTCCTGCCCTGAATCGGGCGGAAATCGCCTGAGGCTGCAGGTGCGCGCTTGCTCCGGGCGGCGATCAAGGATGATCGTCAACGCGGGGGAAAGCTTGCAGCCCGCGCCGTTCTCGGGTTCTTCGCGAGCAAGCTCACTCCTACACGGTTGTGCTTTTGTTCGACAATCTTTCCGGCATGCCGCTTGCTACGTTCCCCGAGAGAGATCGCGAGCGGCCAGCCGATGGTCCGGTAACGCGAACCAACCCGATCATGGTCGGTCAACAACTGCACGTTCAATCAGGCGGTGACGCATCATGGACAATCCTTTTCAGCTCATTACCGATGCCTTCGCGCCGGATTACCAGATCAACCTGAGCATTCAGGGGCTCGACGGCAGCATCATGCTGACGCTGTCCAACAGTGGTCGCGTGGTGGCCAAACGGATGATCAGTGCCGAACAGCGCAATGATCCCAAGCGCCTCAAGCGCCTGGTGCAAAGCATTCAGTTCGGCATCGCCATAGAGCAGGGCCACAGTGCCGTGGCCATTCTCGAAGCGATGACTGACGGCGACAACCGGACGCTGCCACCGCCACCAGCCAAGGGCTTGCCGCGTCCGGCGATCGGGCTTTAAAGCTCGCCCTTTTCCACTTCGGGATGCTCGCTGGAACCCGCGCCGACCTTGCGCTGCGGGTGCTCGATTTTCACCGAAGGGAATTGCGAGGAGGCGTACCGCACCACCAGAATCGCGAACGCCAGCAGCAGGATGCCGCCGCACAGGTAGATGATGCCAATATCCGGTGGGTTGTGATGCGACACGTTGGAAATCAGCAGGCGAGTCAGTGCGGTGATGGCCACGTAGATCAGGAAGCGTACCGGCATGTGGTTGGTCTTGAAGTAGATCCCGACCATGGCGCCCAATTCCAGGTAGATGAACAGCAGCAGGATGTCATCGATCTTGATGTGTCCCTTGTCCAGCATTCCCAAAAATTCCATCACCGCCGCCCAGGCGGTTACTGCTCCAATGGCGAACAGTGCCAGGTAGTGGAAGCTTTCGACGAACAGGTTACCCAGGGATTCGGCCAGTTGGTGCACGTTCTGCCGCAGTTTCTCGGCCCAGTTGATTTTCACGGTGGTTCTTCCTTAGGTCGGTTTGACCGGATGATGCGGTTTTGACGTGACGGTTGTTTGGCATGCAGAAAAAAGGCCAGGGGTGAGAAGTGAGATGTTGGCTGGGGGATTTGAGGCACTTTGGGGTTGTGGGAGCCGGTCGTGGGAGCAAAGCTTGCTCGCGATGGCGATTTGGCATTCAACACTGATGGGGACTGGTATCCCGAATCGCGAGCAAGCTTTGCTCCCACAGGTACCTCCCTATAGCCCACCCCCAGCCAAAACGCAGCTACAGTGAAATGTCACTACCCAAATCGGCAGGATTCGCTTATCCTTTTAGCTGTATATAAATACAGTGGTCGAATACGACAACTTAATGTGAAGGCATGTGAGGTGGTGAATGGCCGTCGAAGTGGTATACCGCAGCAGCCGAGATCTGGAGCGCTTGTTCATGGATAAAGCCGAAGCTGACCGTCATGACAAAATGCTCGAACTCGCCGAATTGCTGGCTGAAGTGTTGCAAAAAGCCGTTCCGTCCCTGACCGAACAGCAAGTGGAAGAAGCCGGGATCTACATGGCGAAGAACCGCGACGTGTTCGCCAAGGCCTTCAAGAGCCAACCGGACGCCCTGTCCGAACTGTTGAGCGCGCCTGCCGAAGTGGTTGCCCCCGTTGAAGTAGCGCAAGAACCTGAAGCTGTTGAACCCGATGCCCCCGCCAAACCTGCAAAGGCGGCAAAAGCACCAAAGTAAACAGCGCCCGAATTGAACAGGCCCTGAGTCCAGCGACTCAGGGCCTTTTTCATGCCTGGGCATCAGCGATACAACACCCGCTCCGCCAGCTCATCCGCCACCCGCGCAGGGGAACGCTTTTCCGCCTGGGCATGGGCGAACACCTCGGTAAGACGGGAGCTGATTTTCGACAGGTGCGCGGTGATGGTGGTCAGCTCTTCACCACGGTGCTTGAGCGAGACGTAGATCAAACCGCCGGCATTGATCACATAATCGGGGGCGTACAAAATCCCCCGCCGCTCAAGCAAGTCGGCGACTTCGACATGGGTCAGCTGATTGTTCGCCGAGCCCGCCACCGCCGAGCAGCGCAATTGCGACACGCTGTTGCTGTTAAGGACGCCGCCCAGGCCGCATGGCGCGAGGATATCGCAGGGCGTACTGAGCAATGCATCGTTGGCGATTGGATGAGCGCCCAGTTGCTCCATCGCAAGCTGGACCTTGCCGTGGTCAATGTCGCTCACCAGCAGTTCAGCGCCGGCCGCATGCAGCTGTTCCGCCAACGCGTAACCCACATTGCCCAACCCCTGGATTGCCACGCGCAGGCCTTCAAGGTTATCGCTGCCCAGGCGTGCCATTGCCGTGCTGCGAATACCGGCAAACACCCCCATTGCAGCATGTGGCGCGGGATCACCGGCCGAGGTGGTGCTGGTGACATGCTGGGTCTGCTGGGCGATGCAATCCATGTCGGCTACCGAAGTGCCGCTGTCGATAGCGGTGATGTAGCGCCCGTCGAGCTGGTCTACGCAACGACCGAACGCTTCAAACAGCGCGGCGCGGCTTTCCACGTGCATCGGCCGGATGATCACGGCGACTCCGCCACCTTGGGCCAGGCCGGCAAGCGCCGCTTTGTAGCTCATGCCCCGGGCCAGGCGCACAGCGTCCTCGACGGCGGATTCGTCGTCAGGATAGGCAAGGTATCGACATCCGCCAAGGGCCGGGCCCAGACGGCTGTCATGAATGGCAATGACCGCCTTCAACCCGGTGACCGGGTCGACGCTCAGATGCAGCGATTCAAGGCGATTGCTTTGCATGAGAGCGAACATCGTAAGGCTCCCGAAAATCACTTCTTGTAGTCGCCAGTATAGGCTCGCGCCTGAATTTTGCTGAAGCGCGCCGGAATAAGCAGCGCTGCGGCTCAGGCATTCGGACATAACCTTCCGGGGCACTGGACGAATGAGGGAGACGGGGCTAAAACGAGGCATGTCCCGGGAGATTTTGATGACGCCCCGCCAATGCTTCTTCGAGTGCCTGCAACGATCACCGCCCGCGCTGTTCGAAGCGGCGCTGTGGATCTGTGTCGAGCATGACCAGAAGCTGAACGTCGAATCCCTACTGGCTGGGTTCAGGGATCTGCAGCAACGGGTTAGCCATGGTTTGCCAATGTTGCCTGTGAGCGAGTTGGCGCAACCGTTGCTGCGCCGCATGAATGACCTGGGGTTTGCCCAGGACGACTTCACGCCGCTGCGTCCGCAGGCGGCATTGCTGGACAAGGTGCTGACACGCCGACGCGGACAACCCCTGGCGCTGGGCTTGATCGCGCTTGAGCTGGCCCGGCGCCTGGAAATACCGATGGTCGGGGTCAATTTCCCAGGGCATTTTCTACTGCGGGTTCCGGGCGCCGACCACCTGCTTGATCCTTGCGGCGGGCGGCGTCTGTACCCGAATGATTGCCGGGAGTTGCTGCATCGCCAGTACGGTCCGAACATGAAGCTGAGCGCCGAGCATCTGGTCACCGCCGAACCGTTGCAGATGCTGCAACGCCTGTCCCGCAACCTGCGCCAACTGCATCTGGCTCACGATGATTATATCGGTGCCCTGATCGACGCCGAGCGGGTACTGGAACTGGGCAACGCCAGCGCCGCCGACTACCTGGCCCGGGCGAGCCTGTATCAAAGACTGGACTGTCCCAACGCCGAACGCTTCGACCTGGAGCATGCATTGATGCTCAGCGAAGATCCGATCCAGCGGATTCGCCTGACCGAACGGCTGGGGCACTTGCCGCCGAACACCATCGTCCACTGACACCCAATCCTGTGGGAGTAAAGCTTGCTCGCGATGGCGTCGTGTCAGTAGACATTGATGTTGAATGACACCCCGCCATCGCGAGCAAGCTGTGCTCCCACAGGTTGCAGGATGCTTATATTGGCGTGTGCAGTCAGGGAGTATCCGGCTGATTGGCCGGGTGTGCCTTGATGAATGCCGGGTGAGCCGCTGCCAGCGCCGCCACCCGGCGAATACGTGGCCAGGCCTGCGGGGAGATGTTGAAGCGCTCAGCCGCATACAGCTGCGGTATCAGATAAACATCCGCCACCCCAGGTTGCGATCCGAAACAGTACCCCTCGTCACCAATCAACTGTTCAACGGTCCCAAGCCCCTGGCTGATCCAGTGCCCGATCCACTCGACTACCTGCTGTTCATCGTGACCCAACTGCCGAAGCCTGTTGAGCACGCTGACATTATGCAGCGGGTGCACATCGCAGCCGATCAGCGCCGCGACCCCGCGCTCATGAGCGCGAGCGGCCAGATCGGTGGCCAACAGCGGCACGTGTGGATAACGTTCCTCAAGGTACTCAATGATCGCCGGTGACTGGATCAACAGATCGCCTTCATCAGTGCGCAAGGCCGGCACCCGGCCTTGCGGGTTGAGGCCCAGATACAGCGCCTGGCGGTGCTCGCCCCCCGCCGGCGCGATCAGATTGATCGGCAGCGCCTGATAGTCCAGGCCCTTGAGGGCCAGGGCAATCCGCACCCGGTAGGACGATGTCGAACGGTAATAGGTAAAGAGTTCCATCGGCCGATCCTCTTAACGCGCCGGCAGCACTTTGCCGCGGCACTCGCCAAAACCGATGGAGGCAAACCCGTCGCGGCTGCAACGGGCGCGCAGGATGATCTCGTCACCGTCCTCGAGGAATTTACGCACCTCACCACTCGCCAGTTCAATCGGCTGTTTCCCGCCTTCGGTGATTTCCAGCAGGCTGCCGAACTGACCGTTCTTCGGGCCGGACAATGTGCCCGAACCGAAGAGGTCGCCCGCCTGCAACTGGCAGCCGTTGACGCTGTGATGCGCCACCATCTGCGCCACAGTCCAGTACATGTGCCGGGTGTTGCTCAGGGTCAGGCGATGGGCCGGCAGATTCTGCTCGCGCATCGCTTCGGTGAGCAGCAGGACTTCCAATTCAATGTCGAAAGCCCCGGCGGCCTGGTCACGCGGGTCGTACAGATACGGCAGCGGTTGCGGATCGCCTTTGGGACGTGCGGGCTGGGCACGGCGGAACGGCTCCAGTGCTTCAGCCGTCACCACCCAGGGCGAGATGCTGGTGATGAAACTTTTCGACAGGAATGGCCCCAGTGGCTGGTACTCCCACGCCTGGATGTCCCGCGCCGACCAATCGTTGAGCAGGCAGAAACCGGCGATGTGATCGGCGGCGTCAGCGATGGCGATCGAGTCGCCCATCTCGTTGCCCTGGCCGATCCAGATGCCCAGCTCCAGCTCGTAGTCCAGCCGTGCGCACGGACCGAACACCGGCTCGGCCTGCCCGGCAGGCAGGGTCTGGCCTTTCGGGCGCCGAACGTCGGTACCGGAGGGGCGAATGGTCGAGGCTCGACCGTGGTAGCCGATTGGCACGTACTTGTAATTCGGCAGCAGCGGGTTGTCCGGGCGGAACAGTTTTCCGACGTTTTGCGCATGCTCGATGCCCACGTAGAAGTCGGTGTAATCGCTGATTTTCGCCGGCAGGTGCATCACGCAGTTTGCCGCCAGCGGCAGCAGCCTCGCGCCCTGGGCTTCGATTTTGCCGTGCAGGGTGCTGCCTTCTGCCAGCAACTGCAGCAGCCGCTCGCGCAACGCCTTGCGCGCTGGCGTACCGGCCTGGAAAAAAGCATTCAGTTGCCCGCCGCAGGTGGCTTCGGCCGCCGCTTTGGCAGCGCCTTCGAACAGACCGGCATCCAGCGCCGCTTCCAGATCGAAGATGTGATCGCCGATGGCCACGCCACTGCGCAGTGCACCGCCGTCAATGCTGAACACGCCCAGTGGCAAGTTCTGCAGCGGAAAATCGACATGGTCGTTGGCCGAAGCAACCCAGCTGCGAGTAGTGGAAGTCTGAGTCATGGGTTATCTCCGGGTCGGGTCGAAAGTGGCGGGCAGCGTGGCCCAGCAAGTGTCGTAGTTTTTCTGTAATTGCGGGCACTCCAGGGCGAACCGGCTCGGGCGCAGGACCTGGCAGGTTTCGAACATGAAGGCCATGGTGTTATCGATTTTCGCCGGCGCCAGTTCAGCGTTGATTGCCCTGGTGCAGGTTTCGCCGTCGGGCCCATGGGCGCTCATGCAGCTGTGCAGGGACGCACCGCCCGGCACGAAACCTTCGGCCTTGGCGTCGTACTCGCCCTTGATCAGCCCCATGAACTCATTCATCAGGTTGCGGTGGAACCAGGGCGGACGGAAGGTGTTCTCGGCCACCATCCAGCGTGGCGGGAAGATCACGAAGTCGAGATTGGCCAGGCCGTGGGTGCTGGTGGGCGATGTCAGGACGGTAAAGATGGAGGGGTCCGGATGATCGAAACTGACGGTGCCGATGGTGTTGAACCGGCGCAGATCATATTTGTACGGCACGTTGTTGCCGTGCCAGGCGACCACGTTAAGCGGCGAATGATCGAGCTCGCAGCCCCACAGCTGGCCGAGGAATTTCTGCACCAGGGTAGTCGGCTGCTGGAGGTTTTCGTAATGCGCGACCGGCGCCAGGAAGTCCCGAGGGTTGGCCAGGCCGTTGCTGCCAATAGGCCCGAGGTCCGGAAGGCGCAGCGGCGCCCCATGGTTTTCGGCAATGTAGCCACGGGCCTGTGGGTCCAGCAGTTCGACGCGAAACTTCATGCCCCGGGGCAGCACGGCGATTTCCAGTGGCTCCAGCTCCAGCATCCCCAGCTCGGTGGCGATGCGCAGGCGACCCCTCTCGGGGACCAGCAGCAACTCACCATCAGCATTGAAGAACACGCGCTCCATGGAACGGTTGGCACGGTAGCTGTAGATGCTGATGCCGGACGGTTTTTCCGCCGCCGAGTTGGCCACCATGCTGACCAGCCCGTCGATGAAATCGGTCGGCTCATCCGGCATGTCCAGCGGGTTCCAGCGCAGGCGATTGGGCGTCACCTCGCCCAGCGGGCCGCCCGCCAGTTGGCGTTCAAGCTTGACGAATGCGGGATGATTGGCCGAGGGCTGGATGCGATACATCCACGTGCGCCGCGACTCGGCGCGGGCCATGGTGAAGGCCGTGCCAGACAGCAGTTCGGTGTACAGCCCGTACGGGGCTTTCTGCGGAGAGTTCTGCCCGATCGGCAAGGCGCCAGGCAGGGCTTCGCTGCTGAATTGGTTACCGAATCCGGACTGGTAGGCAGGCCCGGCTGCGGACGCGGTTGAATCGAGGTTCATGGAGCCTCCTGAACAGGGAGCAGGCCGTGGCCAGTCCTGCTTCGCAGAAATCTCGGCACGCCCGGGTTATTTTTATCGTAATTCGATTACGCATAACGTAATTTGATTGGTTTCTACCGTCAAGCTATAAAGACGCCCATTCGTAACAGGATCAGATCGCCCTCATGGAAACGCCGCGTAGCAACGACAAGCAGAAAGTCCGCTCGGCCGAGGTCGGCACCGACATCCTCAAGGCGCTCGCCGAGTTGTCGCCTTCGACTTCGCTGTCACGCCTGGCCGAACACGTGCAGATGCCGGCGAGCAAAGTGCATCGCTACCTGCAGGCGTTGATCGCCAGTGGTTTTGCCGAACAGAACTCCGCGACCAACCATTACGGCCTGGGCCGTGAAGCCCTTCGCGTGGGCCTGGCAGCCCTGAACAGTATGGACGTGCTGAAAGTCGGCGCCCTGCCCCTGGCCGACTTGCGCGACGAACTGAACGAAACCTGTTTCCTGGCGGTGTGGGGCAACCAGGGTGCGACGGTTGTGCACATTGAGCCCGCGGTTCGTGCCGTCACGGTGGTGACTCAACTGGGATCGGTGCTGCCACTGCTCAGTTCGTCCACCGGCCTGGTGTTTGGTGCCTACTTGCCCAAGCGCGAAACCGTGGATCTGCGCGAGATGGAGCTACAGGCAGGCAAGCCCCACCCGCTGGCGGACGATCAGGCCTACGTAACGCTGTGTGAACGCATCCGCGACCGCGGCCTGCATCACGTGCACGGGTTATTGATGCCCGGCGTCGATGCATTGTCGGCGCCGGTGTTCAACGCCGTGGGCCAGGTGGTGGCGGTGATGACCATTGTCGGCCCGGCGTCGTTGTTCCACGCCGATGAAGACGGCCCCGCAGCGCAGCGATTGCTGGCCGCTACCCGCGCCGTCAGCTGGCGCATGGGCTTTGAGCCCGCCCCTGCCCCGTGACCTCAGGATGAGGCAACCAGACTGACTGCTGACCTGGAACCGTACTCCAAGTTAAACGATGTCGGCGATCTGCCGTTGCTGCATCAAGCGCTGCGCATCGCGCAGCAGCACGAACGCCTGGGCGTCATCCGCCAAAAAGGATGGGTGGCCTGAGCGCCCAGGCTCCGCGCGGGGTATGCGGGGTGTATGGGGCGGTATCAGGGGCGTGGATGCGCCGCGCAGACACTGTTGCCGATGCTGCAACAGTGCATGTCGATAATCGCTATTTTTCCTTTGGGAACAAGGCTTTATTCTGGGTGGGCTTTCGGGGGAACAGGCTGGAGGCGCGGATCGATGGCGGTGTGTTGTTGTCCACTGCATCGTTGACCGGATTCAGATGAATTGAAGATTTTTCGGTTCATTGCACTGTGTACACAGACGTTGATTTGTAGCTCCTTGATCGAACGTCTTACTTTGGCCGCTGCGTTTGCAGCGGCCTTTTTTATGGCGTTTTTGTGGGAGCAAAGCTTTGCTCCCACAGGTGCGGCCACAGAGAAACAACCTGCGTTTACAACGAGTACTTCTGCAAATTCCCCATCATCTCCTTCAGCGCCTCGATATTATCCTTGGGATGTGCCGCCCCCTCGAAATCGCAAATCTGCTGCCAATTCGCCGCCACATCTTCCGGCGAGAACCCCACCCGCGGATCAAACCCGACGCCCAGGCTGCGTTCCCAGCGAACTTTGCCCATCCAGCCACCCCCTACCTCGAACAGCCCTGAAGTCTCCTGGCAGTTTTCACTGGCGAGGTACACCACCAGCGGGCTGACCAGCTCCGGCTTGAGTTGTTCGAACACTTGCGGCGGGATCAGGCCTTCGGTCATGCGGGTGCCGCCGGTGGGGGCGATGGCGTTGACCAGAATATTGTTCTTGCGACCTTCAATGGCCAGGGTGCGGGTCAGGCCGTAGAGGCCGAGTTTGGCCATGCCGTAGTTGGACTGGCCGAAGTTGCCGTAAATGCCGGAAGTCGACGCCGTGAAGATCACCCGGCCGTAGTTTTGCTCGCGCATGTGCGGCCAGGCCGCGCGGGTCACCTTGTAGGCGCCCTCGACGTGGACGCGGTAGACCAGGTCCCAATCGGCGTCTTCCATTTTGTGGAAGGTTTTGTCGCGCAAAATCCCGGCGTTATTGACGACTACATCGACCCGGCCGAAGGCGTCCATGGCGTGCTGGACGATTTTGTCGCCGTCAGTGACGGAGTCGTGGTTGGCTTCGGCGATGCCGCCCGCTTCGCGAATTTGCGCGACCACTCGATCAGCCGCCGAAGCGTTGGCGCCCTCCCCCTGGGCCGAACCTCCCAGGTCGTTAACCAGAACCTTCGCGCCCTGACTGGCGAACAGCAACGCGTGGGCGCGACCGAGGCCGCCGCCGGCACCGGTAATGATCACGACTTTATCTTCGAAGCGCACAGACTCACTCATGGGGGACAACTCCAGGCCAAAGGGACATGAGCCCGAGTGTCAGGCACGGGGCTGCGGGTCACAATGAAAACGGCTGGGGCTGAATAGTGCTCGATAAGGCAGGGGGATGATGCGTTAAAGCTCGCAGCCTTCGGCAGTTCCTGCAGAAACGCCGACAGCGATATTTACCGCAGATTTACGAACAGGCGACCTTGCGCGGCAGTAACACGCAATTGTCGCGGAACTCCAGGTAGTGCTTGAGCACCTGCGCAGGCGCTTCGATTTGTGGATAGTGACCAATACCGGGCAGCACGACCGTGTCGGGGTTGGGTATCAGCTGGCGATAGCGTTCGACCATGTGCCCGCCGGAAATGGGATCGGCCTCGCCATCGATCACTCGCATGGGCACTTCGTTGCGTTGCATGGCGGCGACCCAGCGATCACGCTGCGCGCGGCGCTCGGGAATGTAGCCAATGAGTTTGTGCATGATGCGCGGGCCACGGTTGCTTTCCACCAGACTCCAGAAGTCGTCCATCTCGCTCTCGCTCGGGCCACTGTGAGGGCCGAAGACATGCCGGAAACTCTTCACCAGCGCGTCCCGGTTAAAGGCCCGCCCGATCATCCAGCCCAACGGGCTGAGCAGCAGTTTCTGTACCAGCAAGGCACGATGGGTTTCAGGAAACAGGCCGCCATTGAGAAATACGCAGCTGGCCAGCTCGATGCGCGTCTCGTGGTGCCGCGCCAACAGTTCCTGGGCAACGCTGTCACCGTAATCGTGGGCAAGCACATGCACCGGGTCTGCGACTTGCAAGTGCGCGAGCAGCGCTTGCTGCAAGTCGGCTTGCTCCAGCAGGCTGTAGTCATGCTGGGTGGGCTTGGCAGAATCACCGAAGCCGAGCATGTCGCAGGCAATCACCCGGTAACGCTGGGCCAGTGGCGGCCACAGGCAATGCCAGTCCCAACTGGCGGTGGGAAAACCATGGATGAGCAGCAACGGCTCACCCTGCCCCGCCGTCCAGTAACGGATGTGATGGCCACGGAAAATGAAGGTCTGGCCACGTTTGCGCCAGACGCACAGCGGAATCTCGGCGAGTGCCATCAGAGTTTATAACCCGGGTCGAGTTGATCGAGTTTGCGCAGCAACGCTGGCCAGGCCAGTGCACCACCCATCCCTTGAGCACTTTTGGTCACACCCGCAATCATCGCCTTGGCCCCAGCCAGAATCTGCGGCTCGATGGCGATCAACTCGGCCCCACCGTTTTGCGCCAGCACCTGGATATCGCAGGCGCGCTGGAAGATGAACATCATCAGGAAGGTATCGGCGATGCTGCTGCCACAGGTCAGCAGGCCATGGTTGTGCAGCATCAGGAAATTGTTCTGACCAAGGTCGGCTTGCAGTCGCGCTTTCTCCTCATGGTTGAGCGCGACACCTTCGTAAGCGTGATAGCCCAGGCTGGACAAGACGAACAGCGACTGCTGGCTGATCGGCAAAACGCCCTGCTTCTGCGCCGACACCGCGACACCGGCCGCCGTATGGGTGTGCAGCACGCACACCACGTCGTGACGCACTTCATGCACGGCGCTGTGGATGGTGTACCCCGCCGGATTGATCTCGTAGGGGCTGTCCATCAACTTGTTGCCGGCCTGATCCACCTTGACCAGGCTCGACGCAGTGATCTCGTGAAACATCAGCCCGAAAGGGTTGATCAGAAAATCTTCAGTGCCAGGCACTTTGGCAGAAATGTGCGTGAAGATCAGGTCATCCCAGCCATGCTGGGCGACCAGCCGATAACAGGCGGCCAGATCAACGCGAGCCTGCCATTCGGCGGCGCTGACCTGATCTTTGACGTTAGGCGGTGACGAGACGGGGGCTACGCTCACGACAAGGAACTCCTGTTCTTATTGTTCTGCACGTGACAGCAGTCTAGTCAGCCTCCGGGATTCGCGTAGTTGCATTGGCAGCCAGCTTGATGGCCGAGCGAGTCAGTTACGTAAGGCCACCACCAGTTCTGCCAACCAGGGCTCGGCATCGGTTTCCGGGGTCACGCTCTCGCTGGCGTCCAGGCGCAGCATCGGCAGTACTTCACGAACGCCCAGCTCGCCGAACAGTTCACGCATCAGCTCACCACCGCCGCAAAAAGTATCGCCGTAGCTCGCATCGCCCAGGCCGATGACCGCACCCGGCAGACCGCGCCAGGCCGCCGGCAGCTGGTCGCGAATGGCGAAATAAAGCGGCTGCAGGTTGTCTGGCAGCTCGCCCATGCCAGTGGTCGAGGTTACTGCGAGCAAGGCTTCGGGGGCGAAAGCCTGCACATCAGCAAGCGTTGCCCGAGGGTTGTGCCAGGTGTCGAAACCGGCCTCCTTCAAAATGCCTGCCGCGTGACGAGCGACTTCTTCGGCAGAACCGTAAACCGAGCCGGAAAAAATGGCGACTTTCATCAATCTGATCCTAATGCTGAGTAATTAAGGAGGATATTACCAGCAGGCCCACAATGGTTTCTTTTAGAATGCGAAGGTCAATCAGACAGGAAAGGATTCTCAATGATCAACGCCCAGCTGCTGCAACTGGTCATCAACGCCTCCAACGACGGTATCGTGATTGCCGAGAAAGAAGGCGATCAAGACACCATCCTGATTTACGTGAACCCGGCATTTGAACGCTTGACAGGCTATTCCAGCGAGGAAGTCCTGTACCAGGATTGCCGCTTCCTGCAGTCCGGCGACCGCGACCAGGACGCACTGGCGGTCATTCGCGAGACCTTGAGCACAGGTGGCTCATGCCGGGAAACGCTGCGCAATTACCGCAAGGACGGGACGCCCTTCTGGAACGAGCTGTCGCTTTCCACGGTAAAAAGCGAAAGCGACGGTATAACGTACATCGTTGGCGTGCAGAAGGACGTCAGCGCTCAGGTCAAGGCGCGGCAGCGCATTGCCCAACTTGAGACCCAACTGGCTGAAGTCCAGGCCGAGCTTGCCGCGCTGAAAGCGACGAACGGTTAAAACAAAAAGGCGAATTAATTGTCATTAACTACAATCACCGATGACTTTGTAACTATTTCTTTCGAGTAGATCATGCAACGCGACGCGCTCCTGACGCAGGATGAGCTGGATTTCATCCAGACCATGCAACACAACCCGCAACTGAACATGCGGGATGCGACGTCGAGCCTGTTGGTAAATGGTGGTTCGCAAATCCGTGATCTGCTCACGCGCCTGGCTGCGCACGAGCAAGTCACCATCCAGGCCAATTTCGAAAATCAGCAGATGACTTTTCCATTGCACCTGGTCGAAGACGAATTCCATGCGCTGCATCTGCGCCTCGGCGTGCCCAGCATCTACGAAGACGGGCCGATGGTGAGGCCCTGGCGCCTGGTGCTTGAGGAGCCGGTAGCACTGGAAAACGCCAACGGCCAGCCAGGTACCCTGTGGGTACATGAGGTGTCGTTCAAAGGTGTTCTGCTGGAAGTGCGCAACAAGACCAAACCGCCGAAACACTTCGCCTTGTGGTTCAGCCCGTCCGGCTATGAACGGATCGCGTTGCGCGGAACATTCGAGAAAGAAACCGAAAGCGGCTTTTTTGCTTATCAGCTAAGTCAGAGCGACAAGGACGAAACCGAGCGGCTGCGTCAGTTCATCCTTCAGCAACATCGCCTGACCCACCCCTCCCTGCACCTCTGATTTAAGTATCGAGATTGCCCGCCAGAAATTGTTTCAGGCGCTGGCGCATCACCACACCTTCACTGCCCAGGCAACCGATCGACGACTCGGCCAGGCATTCTTGCGCCAGGTCAGACGCATCACCGGCCAGGAACAACTGACAATCCAGGCTCAGGGCCAGTCGATTCAGACGTCGAGGAAAGTCGGGGGCTGGCGCGTGATTAGACACCAGCACCAGTGCCTGCGGCTTGACCCGTTCGCAGACCAGGGTGAGTTCGTCAAAAGGCTGACCGATCGACAGGAACTGAATGGCCGAGTCGACATGGCTGAGGTACAGCGCCGTCACCAGTACCTCAAGCTCACGGGCCTGGTCGCCCAAGGCGCAGACAATCACCCGGCGCGGTTGCATGACGCGCATCAGTTGCATGCGCTGCAACACCCGGGAGCGCAGGAAACCGTCGAGAAATAGCCATTCGCTGGTTTGCCCGAACCCTTCATGGCGCAGCAGCAACTGTTGCCACAGCGGCATGAGGATGTCCTGAAAGACCACCGCCAGTGGATAACTCGAAAAGATCTGGCCGTAGATCTGTTCCAGCAGCACTTCATCAAAACCACTGACCGCCGCCTGCACTTGCTGCTGCCACTGGGCATAGTCGGCGAGCACCAGTTCGTCAGGGATGATGTTCGCCAGGGCCTGGAGAGGTTCGGCCTTGGCCAGTATCTTGCCGACCTTGCTGACCGCTACACCGCGCTCGATCCAGCCGAGGATGCTGCGAACTTTTTCGATATCGGCCATGGAATACAGGCGATGCCCGCTTTCGGTGCGCGTGGGCTGAAGCAGCCCATAACGGCGCTCCCAGGCACGGAGGGTCACCGGATTGATTCCGGTCAGGCGACAGACCTCCCGAATGGGAAACAGGTCTTCGCGCTCCAGCGAACGCGCTTGCAGCGTAGAAGCGGCGATGTCAGTCAATACAGGCATTTCGCGGCCCACGTCCTTGCAAGAATAGGCAGTCATCTTAGCTCTACTGCCCCCTGACCATTCAAGAAATTCATGAATGACCAAAGGCGCTGGTGAATTATCCAGAATCAGGAATAATCCTTGCTTGATTCAACGCGCAGCCCATTACCCCGGTGCTGCGCCTGGCGAATCTCCTACCCGGAGAGACGCATTTGTCTTACGGAGATACACAATGTCTACTTCCCCCGTCACGCTGATGGTTGCGCGTCGAGTCGCCGATGGGCGCTATCAGGACCTGATGGACTGGCTGCGCGAAGGCGAACAGCTGGCCACCGACTTCAAGGGTTATCTTGGCTCCGGCGTGCTTGCTCCGCCGCCCGGCGATAACGAATTCCAGATCATCTTCCGCTTCGCCGACGAGCAAACCATGCACGCCTGGGAGCATTCCGCCTCGCGTACAGCCTGGCTGGCGCGTGGCAGCGACCTGTTTGCCCACCCCAAGGAGCATCGGGTCAGCGGTATTGAAGGCTGGTTCGGCGCCGCAGGTGTACGTCCGCCGCGCTGGAAACAGGCGGTGGCTATCTGGCTGGCGTTCTTTCCGGTGTCGTTGTTGTTCAACTTTGTGCTGGAGCCGTTGCTGGGCGAGCTGAGCCTTTTGCCGCGGGTGCTGGTCAGTACGCTGTGCCTGACGCCGTTGATGGTTTATTTCTTCATTCCGCTGTCGACGAAGGTACTGGCGGGATGGCTGAGTGGTGATTCTGCTCGGCGGGTGGCGGTGAAGGCTTCTGCGCAGAATCATTGAAGCCACCACCACTCCCCTGTAGGCGCGCGCTCGCTCGCGATGGTCGCCAACGATGACGCGGGGCAACAGTGTGGCTGCCGCGACGTGCAGACCATCGCGAGCAAGCTTTGCTCCCACAGTGCTCAGGTCTCAGTACTCAGGCCTCAATCCCGGAGCCTCACAGGACGGAGGTAGATCCACCCCGGCGCTGGTATAGTTTGGCTCTTACCGCAAAGCGAGCCCGACATGACCTCTTGCGCAGCCCCAATCCTCATCACCGGCGCCGGCCAGCGAGTCGGCCTGCACTGTGCACAGCGATTGCTCGAGGAAGGTCAGCCGGTCATCTTCAGCTATCGCACCGAACGCCCCGGTGTGCAGGCCCTGCGCGATCTGGGCGCCACGGCGGTGTTCGCCGACTTCTCCAGCGAAGCCGGGATTCTCGCCTTCATCGCCGAGCTGAAAACCCACACCGACAGCCTGCGGGCCATCGTGCATAATGCCTCCGAATGGCTGGCTGAAACCCCCGACACCGACGCGCTCGCCTTCACCCGCATGTTCAATGTACACATGCTGGCGCCCTACCTGATCAACCTGCATTGTGCCGACCTGCTTGAACGCTCGAGCCCGGCAGACATCGTGCACATCAGTGACGACGTGACGCGCAAGGGCAGCAGCCGCCACATCGGCTATTGTGCGAGCAAGGCCGGGCTCGATAGCCTGACGCTGTCCTTCGCCGCGAGGTACGCGCCGACCATCAAGGTCAACGGCATTGCGCCGGCCCTGCTACTGTTCAACCCTGAAGACGACGCAGCGTACCGCGCCAAGGCCCTGGCCAAGTCCGCGCTGGGGATTGAACCCGGTAGCGAAGTGATCTATCAAAGCCTGCGCTACCTGCTCGACAACCCTTATGTCACCGGCACGACCCTGACCGTCAACGGCGGACGGCACGTCAAGTAGACGGCCCCGCGAGGATGTTCCATGACTCTAACGCTACCCCGCAACGCCCTGTCCCAGAGCTATCGCGAGATCCTCATCGGCATTGGTGAAAACCCCGACCGTGAAGGCCTGATCGATACTCCGACGCGAGCGGCCAAGGCCATGCAGTACCTCTGCCATGGCTATGAACAGAGTGTCGAGGACATCGTCAACGGCGCGCTGTTTTCCTCGGATACCGACGAGATGATCATCGTTGCCGACATCGAGCTGTACTCGTTGTGCGAACATCACCTGCTGCCCTTCATCGGCAAGGCCCATGTGGCTTATATTCCGACTGGCAAGGTGCTGGGCCTGTCGAAGATCGCGCGGCTGGTGGACATGTTCGCCCGCCGCCTGCAGATCCAGGAAAACCTCACCCGGCAAATCGCCGATGCGGTGCAATCTGTGACCGATGCCGCCGGCGTCGCAGTCGTTATCGAAGCACGGCACATGTGCATGATGATGCGCGGCGTCGAGAAACAGAATTCGACCATGAACACTTCGGTGATGCTCGGCGCCTTTCGCGAGTCGAGCAATACCCGCCAGGAGTTCCTGCAATTGATTGGACGGAGCAAGTAGCAATGCCACAACTTCAGCCAGGAATGGCACGCATACGGGTCAAGGACCTGTGTTTGCGCACCTTCATCGGAATCAACGAGGATGAGATCCTCAACAAGCAGGACGTGCTGATCAACCTGACGATCCTGTACGCGGCCCAGGAGGCGGTGCGCGACAACGACATCGATCACGCGCTGAACTACCGCACCATCACCAAGGCGATCATCGCTCACGTGGAGGGTAATCGCTTTGCCCTGCTCGAACGCCTGACCCAGGAAATCCTCGATCTGGTGATGCTCAACGAATCGGTGCTGTACGCCGAGGTCGAAGTGGACAAGCCCCACGCACTGCGCTTCGCCGAGTCAGTATCGATAACGCTTGCAGCCAGCCGCTAGCTGCAAGTTGCAGGCTTGAAGCGGTAAACTGCGAGCCAACGCCATCCACTTTTTACAGCTTGAAGCGTGCCGCCTGGAGCTGCCTCAGAGATTCCTATGACCGATCAACAACGCCTCGAACTCGAAGCCGCCGCTTTCCGCCGGCTGGTGGCGCATCTCGATAGCCGCAAGGATGTGCAAAACATCGACCTGATGAACCTCTCCGGGTTCTGCCGTAACTGCCTGTCCAAGTGGTACAAAGCCGCCGCCGATGAACGCCAGATCGACGTCAGCCTCGATGACGCCCGCGAAGTCGTGTACGGCATGCCGTACGCCGAGTGGAAAGGCCAATACCAGCAAGAAGCCAGCGCCGAGCAACAGGCGGCGTTCGCCAAAGGAAAACCCAATGAGTGACTTGAACACCCTGCGCGCCAGCCTGCAGAGCGGCGAACACGTTTTTGCCGACACCCTGGCCTTTATCGCAGCGGGCTACGACTACCAACCCCAGGCCTTCAGCAACGGCGGCGTGGACAATGCTGCCGGCCAGAACGAAGGCTCGTGCAAGACCCTGGGCCTGGCGCTGCTGGAAGGCCTGAGCGATGAAGAGGCTCTGCTGGCGTTCGGTGAACATTACCGTTCGGTGCTGGCGACGCCCGAGGGCAGCGATCATGGCAATATTCGGGCGTTGATTGCCCACGGGCTGGCGGGTGTGAAGTTCAGTGCGCAGCCTCTGACTCGTCGCTGACCTGAAATCAAAATCAAAAGATCGCAGCCTCCGGCAGCTCCTACCTTGGAACGCGTTCCAGACTGTAGGAGCTGCCGGAGGCTCGGGCCGCGTTCGGACGATCTTTTGATCTTCAAAAACATCCCGACTTTTAAGATTGACCCGGCGACTTTATTTCGTTTGCCCGCCACCACCGCTCACGGCTTAGATAAAAAGAAGCATCCCTTCTTCAGAGTCGGTCACCCATGAGCAGCGAAAGCATCAGCCGTTCGATCAACGTGGTTCATCCCGTCACCCTCAGCCATGGCAAAAATGCCGAGGTCTGGGACACCGAGGGCAAGCGCTACATCGACTTCATCGGTGGTATCGGCGTGCTCAACCTCGGTCATTGCCACCCGCGCATCGTCGAAGCCATTCGAGATCAGGCCACACGGCTGACCCATTACGCATTCAACGCCGCCCCACACCAGCCCTACATCGATTTGATGGAGCGCCTCAGCGCCTTCATCCCCGTCGACTACCCCGTCAGCGGAATGCTCACCAACAGTGGCGCAGAAGCCGCAGAAAACGCCTTGAAGATCGTCCGCGGCGCCACCGGGCGTAGCGCCGTGATTGCTTTCGACGGCGCGTTTCACGGCCGTACCCTGGCCACCCTCAACCTCAACGGTAAAGTTGCGCCCTACAAGCAAAAAGTTGGCGTGCTGCCCGGGCCTGTTTACCACTTGCCCTATCCGAGCCACGACAATGGCGTGACCTGCGCTGAAGCCCTCAAAGCCATGGACCGTCTGTTCAGCGTGGAAATCGACATTGCGGACGTCGCCTGTTTCATCTTCGAACCGGTGCAGGGCGAAGCGGGCTTTCTCGCGATGGACCCGGCGTTTGCCCAGGCGCTGCGGCGTTTGTGCGATGACAAGGGTATTGTGCTGATCGCCGACGAAATCCAGTCGGGCTTTGGCCGTACCGGCCAGCGCTTCGGATTTTCGCGCCTTGGCATCGAGCCGGACCTGATTCTGCTGGGCAAAAGCATCGCCGGCGGAGTGCCACTGGGAGCGGTGGTCGGGCGCAAAGCGCTGCTGGACGTGCTGCCCAAGGGCGGGCTGGGTGGCACCTATTCCGGCAACCCAATTGCCTGCGCGGCTGCGCTGGCGACCCTTGACGAAATGACCGACGCCCGGCTGCACAGCTGGGGGGCGCAGCAGGAAGAAGCCATCGTCAGCCGCTATCAGTCCTGGCACACCCGCCAGCTGTCGCCCTTCCTCGGGCGCCTGACCGGTGTCGGCGCCATGCGCGGCATCGAGCTGACTCATCCTGACGGCAGTCCGGCTGCAGCGCAGCTCACCCAATTGCTGGCCCTGGCGCGTGATGCCGGCTTGTTGCTGATGCCCAGTGGCAAGTCGCGCCACATCATCAGGCTGCTGGCGCCATTGACTACCGAGGCCGCCGTGCTGGAGGAAGGCCTCGACATCCTCGAGTCCTGCCTGGCACTACTGACCTGATGGCAAAATGAGCTCAGGGACTGACGTAGCGAATTATGGTCGCTTGCAGTCCCTGAATGTGCGTCGCAATACTCATTGAACACACCCGATTTCGAATGGTGGGAGCCGGCTTGCCGGCTCCCAAAGTTCAAATCCTGACCAACCTCATCTTATCAGCGAGATCATCACCATCTAAACGCCGAGGCATGCATGTATCACGACAATATAATTTATAAGAAGAAGTCCAACGATCCTCAATTCCTGCTCGGCGTAGCCGTTGTACTGTTCCTCGGCGCCTACCTGATGAACCTGGGCAACAGCGCCCTCGGTAACTTTCTGCATCCACTGCTGGGCAATGCCCCCGACAGCCTGACTACCCGCAACATCGCCATCGGCCTGGCCATCGCCGCGCTGGGGACGCTGAACTTCCACATCCTCGGACGCCTGAAGTTCAAGGTGCAGACCACAGTGGTCTGGATTGAACTTCTTATCCTGTTCCTCGCGTTCTTCGACACCTTCGACCTGTCCTACAGCTTCATCCTCGACAAGGTCGGTTTCCTGATCGTCCAGGGCGCTGCCACCACGCTGTACATCTCGGCGGTGGCGATCGTGATTGCCTTCGTGCTGGCGTTGATCGGCGCGGTCGCCAAGCTGTCGAACAACGGCCTGGCCAACGCCCTCGCCTCGTTCTACACCTCGTTCTTTCGCGGCGTGCCGTTGCTGATCCAGATCTACCTGATCTACCTCGGCCTGCCGCAGCTGGGGTATGTGGTCGACGCAGTCCCGGCGGGCATCCTCGCCTTGTCGCTGTGCTACGGCGCGTACATGACCGAGATTTTCCGCGCCGGCATCCAGAGCATTCCGGTGGGTCAGTGGGAAGCCTCCCGGGCGTTGAATATCAGCCCGTTCAAGACCTTGAGCCGGGTGATCATGCCCCAGGCGCTGCGCGTGATTATCCCGCCCACCGGCAACCAGTTCATCGCCATGCTCAAGGACAGCTCCCTGGTTTCGGTGATCGGCGTGTGGGAGTTGATGTACCTGGCCAAGACCCAGGGCCGGGCTGACTTCCGCCACCTGGAAATGCTGATCACCGCCGCGATGATCTACTGGGCGCTGTCGTTCATTCTCGAGCGGGTGCAGGCGCGAATCGAAAAACGGGTCAACCGATCCACGGCAAGAGGTTGATGGCTGATGACTCTCACCAGTACCGCAGAACGTCTCGACCTGGCCCCTGCTGCGCCAGCCAATCCCCCGATGATTTCCATCACCGGCCTGAACAAGTGGTACGGCAATTTTCATGCGCTACGCGATGTCGACCTGACCGTCGCCACCGGTGAAATCCTGGTGGTGTGCGGGCCCTCGGGCTCGGGCAAGTCGACGATGATTCGCTGCATCAACCATCTGGAGAATTTCCAGAAAGGCCAGATCAAGGTCAACGGCATCGTCCTCACCAGCGAGGCAGAAAGTGTCAGCGCCGTGCGCAGTGAAATCGGCATGGTGTTCCAGAGCTTCAACCTGTTCCCGCACCTCAGCGTGATGGACAACCTGACCCTGGCGCCGCAACTGGTGCAAGGCGTGTCGGCTGGCGAAGCGAAGAAGCGTGCGCAGGTTTACCTGGAGCGGGTGCGCATTGCCGAGCATGCCGACAAATATCCGTCGCAATTATCCGGCGGCCAGCAGCAGCGAGTGGCGATTGCCCGGGCGCTGTGCATGAATCCCAAAGTGATGCTGTTCGATGAACCGACCTCGGCCCTGGACCCGGAAATGGTCCATGAAGTACTGGACGTGATGGGCGAATTGGCTACCGACGGCATGACCATGATCTGCGTCACCCATGAAATGGGCTTTGCCAGCAAGGTCGCCGACCGCGTGCTGTTCATGGATCAGGGGCAGGTGATCGAACAGGCCACCCCGGCCGAATTTTTCAATAACCCGCAGACCGAACGTGCGCAGAAGTTCCTCTCGCAGATTATCGGTCACTGAACACCGCTTCGCCCGCCATAACAATAACGAGACATGGAGATGGACATGGTCAGAAGTAAACGCGTACTCACCCTCGCCGCCGCAATGTCGCTGTTGTTTGTCGGCGCCGCCAATGCCGGCGCGGTGCTGGACAAGATCCAGAGCAGCAAGACGATGACCGTTGCCACGTCGGCCACCTGGCCGCCACAAGGCTTCATCAACGACAAGAATGAAATCGATGGCTTCGATATCGATGTTTCGAAAGAAATCGCCAAGCGCCTGGGCGTCGAGGTCAAGTTCATCACGCCCGATTGGGACGTGATCACCGCCGGCAAGTGGAACGGACGCTGGGACATGTCCGTGGGCTCGATGACGGCAACCAAAAGCCGCGCGCGCATCCTCGACTTCCCGGGCACTTATTACTACGTGCCTTATGTCTTTGCCGTGCATGACAAGTCCACGGTCACGGACCACAAAGCCTTGAACGGCAAGACCATCGGCGTTGAAGGGGGCACCACTTCCGAGGACTTCCTCAACCAGGCATTGGCCATCGAAACCAGCGATGTGCCGCCCGTGGTGTACGACGTCAAGACCGAAAAAATGAAAACCTACGCCGGTTCCGTCGGGCCGCTGGACGACCTGCGCCTGGGCGATGGCGCTCGCCTGGACGCCATCCTTACCCAGCGCAGCACCCTGGATGCGGCGGTCAAAAAAGGCTACCCGCTACGCGCCGTGGACAACGTCGTCGCTTTCTATGAACCGCTGGCCGTGGCTACCGACAAAGGTGATCCGGAGTTGAAGGCCAAGCTGGGCACCATCATCGACGAAATGCACAAGGACGGCACGCTGACGAAATTGTCGACCAAGTGGTACGGCGTCGATTACTCGACCGTCAAGTAACCCGCTTCCCTTGTAGGAGCGAGCTCGCTCGCGATGGGCGTCAACGATAACGCGGGCAGCCTGAATGAACGCGGTGTCCATGGTTTCTCGCGAGCAAGCGCGCTCCTGCAGGGTTGAATGTGTGCGTGCATGTGCAGTCAACTATTTTCAAGGATCGACCCATGTCCTTCCCCAACACCTGGTACTCCCAAACCTCGCTGCCCCGCGCGGCCAGGCCTGAACTCAATACCGATGAAAACTGTGACGTGTGCATCATTGGTGCCGGCATCGCCGGCCTCACCGCGGCCCTGGAACTGACCCGACGCGGCAAAAGGGTGATCGTGCTGGAAGCCCATCAGGTGGCCTGGGGCGCGTCCGGACGCAATGGCGGCGTGGTCTCGCCGGGCTGGGCTGAAGGCTCGGGGGCCATTCGCAAGAAGCTAGGCCTGGATCAGGCCAGGGCACTGTTCCAGATGTCAGTCGAAGGCGTACAGATCGTGCGCAACAATATCGCCGAATTGGCGCTGGGCGGTTGCGAGCCGTCCGCCGGCACGATCCGGGTCAAGCGCTACGACGACGGCGCTGGCGTCAAGTCTCACATCGAGACGATGCGCCGCGACTTCGGCTACGAACTCAATTACCTAAACACCGCGCAGGTTCGAGAACGGGCTCACACCCAACGCTACTTCCAGGGCGTAGAAGACCCGAACGCCCTGCATTTTCACCCGCTCAATTACTGCCTGGGCCTGGCCTTGGCGATTGAAGCGGCGGGCGGCAAGGTTCACGAACACTCGAAAATGCTGGCCTGGCATCACGAAGGTGCGGACAAGTTGATCCGCACGGCTCGCGGCAGCGTACGCTGCCAGCACCTGGTGTTCTGCGCGGGCGGCTACGGTGGCCCGGAGCTGCAGAAGCTCAGTCGCGCCTACCTGCCTATTGCCACTTACGTGGTGCTGACCGAGCACCTGGGCGATTCGATCAAATCGGTGCTCGATTCCGGCGCGGCGTTTTCCGATGACCGTCGAGCTTCGGATTATTATCGGGTAGTGGAAGGCGATCGCCTGCTCTGGGGCGGACGCATCACCACCCGTAACGAACAGAATGAGCAAGCCCTGGCCGCCATGCTCAAGGCAGACATGGTCTCGGTCTACCCACAGCTGGCCCCCGTGAAAATCGAACTGGCCTGGTCCGGGCTGATGGGCTATTCAACCAACAAGATGCCCAACCTCGGGTGGCTGGAACCGGGTGTCTGGGCCTGTACTTCATTTGGTGGGCACGGGTTGAATACCGGTTCGATTGGGGGCCGCGTCATCGCTGAAGCGGTGTGCGGGGAAAGCCGGCGGTATGAGCAGTTCAAACCCTACTTGCTGGACTGGAACGGCGGGCCGTTTGGGCGGGTCGCGGCGAATGCGATTTATCAGTCGTTGAAGGTGATGGATTTCGTGCAGGAACGAATCAAGGGTTGAATTTGTAACGGATCTGCCTGTGGGAGCGAGCCTGCTCGCGATGGACGTCAACGATGCTGTGGGCTTCCTGGATAAACGGGTCGCATGGAGGTTTTTCGCGAGCAAGCTCGCTCCTACAGTTGAGTGTTGACAGGATTCACGGACAAAAAAACCGGCCGAAGCCGGTTTTTTCATTTCAACGCTCTCAGAACTTGGCGTTCTGCAGGTCGTCCAGGTAGCGCTCGGCATCCAGTGCAGCCATGCAGCCGGCACCGGCGGAGGTGATGGCCTGGCGGTAGACGTGGTCGGCCACGTCGCCAGCCGCGAAGATACCTTCGAGGTTGGTCGCGGTAGCGTTGCCTTCACGGCCGCCCTGCACAACCAGGTAACCATCTTTCATGGTCAACTTGCCTTCGAACAGCGAAGTGTTCGGCGTATGGCCGATAGCGATGAACACGCCGTCGACTTTCAGTTCATCGAAGCTGCCGTCGTTGTTCTTCAGGCGCGCACCGGTCACGCCCATGTTGTCGCCCAGCACTTCGTCGAGCGTCGAGTTCAGCTTCAGCACGATCTTGCCTTCGGCAACGCGGGCGTTCAGCTTGTCGATCAGGATCTTCTCGGCGCGGAAGGTTTCGCGACGGTGGACCAGGGTCACTGTGCTGGCGATGTTGGCCAGGTACAGCGCTTCTTCCACCGCGGTGTTGCCACCGCCCACTACCGCCACTGGCTTGTTGCGGTAGAAGAAACCGTCGCAGGTAGCGCAGGCCGAAACGCCCTTGCCCATGAACGCTTCTTCCGATGGCAGGCCCAGGTAACGAGCGCTGGCGCCAGTGGCGATGATCAGGGCGTCGCAGGTGTAAGTCCCGCTGTCGCCGGTCAGGCTGTAAGGCTTGGAAGCAAAGTCCACGGCATTGATGTGATCGAAGACGATCTCGGTCTCGAAGCGCTCGGCGTGTTCTTTCATCCGCTCCATCAACGCCGGGCCGGTCAGGCCGTGGACATCGCCCGGCCAGTTGTCGACTTCGGTGGTGGTGGTCAGCTGACCGCCAGCCTGCATGCCGGTGATCAGCAGTGGCTTGAGGTTGGCACGTGCGGCATAGACCGCTGCGCTGTAACCGGCAGGGCCGGAACCAAGAATAATCACTCGCGAATGACGGACTTCAGACATGACCTGCTCCTGTTGACCGGCCCAAACAACTGGCGCGGAACGCCGGGTTGCCGGCGGGAATTAAAAAGGACCGTTGAAAGCACTTGGGGAAGGCTTGGGCTCGACAGTCCTGTAAAAAGAATGGGTGCAGCTTATCGAGGGGGCGAAGATTAAGGAAATACGCAATAACAATCCAGCTCATAGGTGGTCTCTATCCGGTACCGCGACTGTATAGACTAATTTGTTAAAGCTGATGTCGACGCTGCCACGGCGCTTTCGCCACCCGGGCAAAGCCGGTAAGGTCGGCGCGTTTCCCCTAGCTCGGAGCCCCTTATGCCCGCCCCCGTTCTCTCTGGCCCGCAATACCTGCGTGAAGGCCTCAAGCTGGTCCTGAGCCCCGGCCTGCGTTTGTTCGTGCTGTTGCCGCTGATGATCAACTTGATACTGTTCGTCGGATTGATCTACCTGGCCAGCCATCAGTTCAGCCTGTGGGTTGATACGCTGATGCCGTCCCTACCCGAGTGGCTGAGTTTTCTCAGTTACATCCTGTGGCCGATTTTTGTCGTGCTGGTGGTGTTAATGGTGTTTTTCACCTTCACCATGCTGGCCAATATCATCGCGGCCCCCTTCAATGGCTTCCTCGCGGAAAAAGTTGAAGTGGTGGTGCGCGGCACCGACGACTTCCCCGCTTTCAGCTGGGGTGAGCTGATCGCCATGATCCCGCGCACCCTGGCCCGGGAAATGCGCAAGCTTGGCTACTTCCTGCCCCGGGCGCTTGGGCTGTTCATCCTGTCGTTCATCCCGGTGGTCAACATCATCGCCGCGCCGCTGTGGCTGCTGTTCGGGGTGTGGATGATGGCGATCCAGTACATCGACTACCCGGCGGATAACCACAAGCTGGGCTGGAACGAGATGCTTGCCTGGCTGCGCGAAAAGCGCTGGCAGAGCATGAGTTTTGGCGGGAGCGTTTACCTGGTGCTGCTGATTCCGGTGGTCAATATCCTGATGATGCCGGCGGCCGTCGCGGGCGCAACGTTGTTCTGGGTGCGTGAACGTGGCGCGGAAAACCTGGTGACCCAGCGCTGACTGTTCACAAATCCATCATTTCTCCGTCACACCGACGACATGGCCCCAGCCGACACTGGGGTCATGACGACAGCTCTGCATATCACCCTGATCACCGAAACCTTCCCTCCCGAAATCAACGGCGTGGCCAACACCCTTGGCCGTTTGTGCGACGGCTTGCGCGCGCGCGGGCATCGCGTGGAGCTGGTGCGGCCGCGCCAGAATGGCGACCAGCAAATGGTTGGCGACGATGAGTTGCTGCTGTGCCGGGGCTGGCCGCTACCGGGTTATCCAGGGTTGCAGTGGGGGCAGTCGTCGATGCACAAGTTGCTGCGGCGCTGGCAGCACCATCGCCCGGATGTGCTCTACATCGCTACGGAAGGACCGCTGGGGTTGTCCGCGCTGCGCGCTGCACGCCGCCTGGGCATTGCGGTGGTCAGCGGGTTTCACACCAATTTCCAGCAGTACTCCAGCCAGTATGGCTTCGGCCTGCTGACCCGCCTGCTGACTCACTACCTGCGCTGGTTTCACAACCGTTCGAGCCTGACGCTGGTGCCCAGTGTGAGTCAGCGCATGGAGCTGGAGCGTCGGCATTTCGAGCGGTTGGCGTTGCTGTCCCGCGGGGTCGACAGCCAGTTGTTTCATCCGACCCGGCGTTTGCCGGCGCTGCGTGAACAGTGGGGCCTGGCCGAGCGCGACATCGCGGTGATCCATGTCGGTCGCCTGGCGCCGGAGAAAAACCTGGGCCTGCTCAAGCGGTGTTTCGATACGTTGAAGGCGAGTTATCCACAGAAGAATCTGAAACTGATCGTGATCGGTGACGGCCCGCAACGGGCTGCGCTCGAAAAGGAACTGCCACATGCGATCTTCTGCGGTGCCCAGCGTGGGGAAGTCCTGGCCAGTCACTATGCATCGGGGGATGTGTTTCTGTTTCCGAGCATGACCGAGACCTTCGGCAATGTAGTGCTTGAGGCGCTGGCTTCGGGCCTGGGCGTGGTGGCGTACGATCAAGCTGCAGCGGCCCAGCATATTCGTCATGGCTACAACGGGGTGCTGGCGATGCCTGGGGATGAAGATGCGTTTTGCGATGCGGCGGCATGGTTGCTGGAGGAGCGCGAGACGTTGCGCTGCGTGCGTCTGAACGCCAGGCAGCATGCCAGTCGCCAGGGCTGGCCGGCGATTATCGAGCAGTTTGAGGGGCAGTTGCGGGGGGCTTGTGAGGGGGAGCACGTGGTGCCAAATGCACCAACCTCACCCTGAGCCCAGGGTGACATTGAGTCAGTCATCGCCAGCAGGCTGGCTCCCACAAGGGGTCTGCGGTGTACTCAAAACCTGTTAAAGCCAGTCTGCTGGTTCACAGGGATCTGCGGTGTACACAAAACCTGTTAAAGCCAGCCTTCTGGTTCACAGGGGTCTGCGGTGTACACAAAACCTGTGGGAGCCAGCCTGCTGGCGATGGGGCCTTCCCAGTTGACGCTTAAACCAGCGTCATCAACGCCTCACGGCTGAACGGCAAGATATCTTCCTCACGCCCATCGCGCACTTTCTGCGCCCAGTCCGGATCCACCAGCAACGCGCGCCCCACCGCCACCAGGTCGAACTCGTCGTTGTTCAAGCGTTCCAGCAGCTTTTCCAGGCTGGCAGGCTGAGCGATCTTGTCGGTGTTGACCATGAACTGCAGGAACTCGCCATCCAGGCCCACGCTGCCCACGGTGATGGTCGGTTTGCCAGTGAGTTTGCGAGCCCAGCCTGCCAGGTTCAGTTCGGAACCGTCGAACTCCGGCTCCCAGAAACGGCGCGTCGAGCAGTGGAAAATATCCACGCCGGCGTCGGACAGCGGCTGGAGGAATTCACCCAGCGCTTGCGGGGTCTGCACCAGGCGGGCGGTGTAGTCCTGCTGCTTCCACTGGGAGAAGCGGAAGATGATCGGGAAGCCTTCACCGACCGCGGCACGCACCGCTTGAATCAATTCGATGGCAAAGCGCGAACGATTGGCCAGGCTGCCACCGTACTCGTCGGTGCGCTGGTTGCTGCCTTCCCAGAAGAACTGATCGACCAGATAGCCGTGGGCCCCGTGGATTTCCACGCCGTCCATGCCAATGCTTTGTGCATCCTTGGCCGCCTGGGCAAATGCGGCGATGACTTCCTGGATGTCCTGTTTGCTCATGCCGTGAACCACGACCTGACCGTCCTTCAGCTTTTCCGAGGGACCGTAGCCCGGCACGCTGGCGTCCGGCTCGGTGCCGGTGCGCCGCACACTGCCGACATGCCACAGCTGAGGCACGATCTTGCCGCCTTCGGCGTGCACCGCATCGACCACTTTCTTCCAGCCGGCCAATGCAGCCTCACCATAGAAGTGCGGCACGTTCGGGTAGCCATTGGAGGCCTTGTGATCGACCGTGGTGCCTTCGGTAATGATCAGGCCAACGCCGGCGGCAGCACGTCGACGGTAGTACTCGATCACTTTGGCATTGGGCACGCCACCTGGGGAGAACGAACGAGTCATCGGCGCCATGACGACGCGGGTCGGCAATTGGAGAGTGCCGAGGTGGAACGGTTTGAACAGGGCTTTGACGGGCATGAGGACGCTCCACGGGGGACAGGCTTTATGACAGCCATAATATGGAGAACATCGAGGGCTGAACAGCATTATTGATTTAAGTGATTTAGGATCAGAAACGAAAAGATCGCAGCCTTCGGCAGCTCCTACAGGGAATGTGAACACCCGTAGGAGCTGCCGCCGGCTGCGATCTTTTGATCTTTCTTTTTCAGCTCAGCGCTTTCTCGATCGCCTGGATCACAGAAGCATCATCCGGCGCCGTGCGCGGCGAGAACCGCGCCAGCACGCGGCCGTCCTTGCCCAGCAGGAATTTCTCAAAGTTCCAGGTGATGTCCCCTGGAAACTCAGCCCCCTCGCCCGCCAGCAGGCGATACAACTGATGACGATCGTGCCCGTTCACTTCCAGCTTGCTGGACAACGGAAACGTCACGCCATAGTTCAGGCTGCAGAATTCCTGGATCTCCTGCTCAGTCCCCGGTTCCTGCCCGGCAAACTGGTTGCACGGCAGCCCGAGCACGCTGAAACCTTTGTCCTTGTACTGCTGGTAAAGGTTTTCCAGCGCCGCGTATTGCGGAGTCAGGCCACATTTGGAGGCAACGTTCACCACCAGCACGACGCGCCCTTTGAAAGGCGCCAGCGGTAGCTCCTGACCATCCAGGGCTGTCAATTTAAGGTCGTGAAAAGCGCTCATGACGAACTCCAAATTCCCGTGTTCTTCTCGAAACAGCTACCTGGCGGCGCTGCCATGGACAACCGCGGACTAAAAAAGGCGCCCTCGGGCGCCTCTCCAGTTCTCTGAGCTTAGCGCAGAAAATCAGTGGTGATGACCACCTTCGCCATGGACGTGACCATGGGCAACTTCTTCCTGGCTGGCGTCACGGATGTCGATGATCTTGACCTGGAAATTCAGGCGCTGACCGGCCAACGGGTGGTTGCCGTCGACAGTCACGTCGTCGCCGTCCAGATCGCGAATGGTGACGATCTGCATCTGGCCGTCCGGAGCGGAAGCGTGGAACTGCATGCCCACTTCCAGTTCGTCGACGCCTTCGAACATGCTGCGGCTCAGGGTGCTGACCAGTTCGGCAGCGTACTCGCCGTAAGCGTCTTCAGGTTCAACGGCAACGGTCAGTTCATCACCAACTGCCTTGCCTTCCAGGGCTTTTTCCAGGCCTGGAATGATATTGCCTGCGCCTTGCAGGTAAACCAGCGGCGCGCCGCCGGCGGAGCTGTCGATGACCTCACCAGCGTCGTTGGTCAGGGTATAGTCGATGGAGACAGCCTTATTGGCGGCGATCAGCATGGGGCGAGACCTTTTGCAGAAGAATATAGAAAGGCCAAGTTTAGCGAAGCAATCGCCCGAAAGCGAACACAACCCGGACAGACGGATGACGATGCAGGACTCCAGGGTTACAGGTTTCCATCAGGACGAGGACGGGCACTGGGTTGCCGAGCTTTCCTGCGGCCATACCCAGCACCTGCGCCACCAGCCGCCATGGCAATCCCGGGCCTGGGTCATGGACCCGGCGCAGCGCATTGAAAAAATAGGCCAGCCCTTTGCTTGCGGTTGGTGCGCACAAGGCCCGGTTAGCGATAACCTTGGCGACTGAATGTCGGTAGACCTCCAAAAATAGAAGGTCACCCCTGCGCTCCCTTAGAGAATCCGCATGCAAACTTTTTTTATCGCGCCCACCGATTTTGGTGTGGGTCTGACCTCCATCAGCCTCGGGCTGGTGCGTACCCTTGAGCGAGCCGGTCTCAAAGTCGGCTTTTTCAAACCGATCGCCCAACCGCACCCGGGCGACACCGGGCCTGAACGCTCCACCGAACTGGTGGCGCGCACCCATGGCCTCAAACCGCCCCAGCCGCTGGGCCTGGCCCACGTCGAACGCATGCTGGGCGACGGTCAGCTCGATGAGCTGCTCGAAGAAATCATCACGCTCTATCAACAGGCAGCGATCGGCAAGGACGTGCTGATCGTCGAAGGCATGGTCCCGACCCGCAGTGCCAGCTACGCTGCGCGAGTCAATCTGCACCTGGCCAAGAGCCTGGACGCCGACGTGATCCTGGTCTCGGCGCCGGAAAACGAAGTGCTCACCGAACTGTCCGGCCGTGTGGAATTGCAGGCGCAGTTGTTTGGTGGCCCCAAGGACCCGAAAGTCCTCGGCGTGATCCTCAACAAGGTCAAGACCGATGAAAGCATGGAAGTCTTCGCCTCACGCCTGAAGGAACACTCGCCATTGCTGCGCAGCGGTGATTTCAAACTGCTCGGGTGCATCCCGTTCCAGCCGGAACTCAACGCCCCCCGCACCCGCGACGTCGCCGACCTGATGGGCGCGCAGATTCTCAACGCCGGGGATTACGAAACCCGGCGCATGAGCAAAATCATCATCTGCGCGCGTACCATGCGCAACACTGTCGAGCTGCTCAAGCCCGGCGTGCTGGTGGTCACCCCGGGCGACCGCGATGACATCATCCTCGCCGTCAGCCTCGCCGCCATGAACGGCGTACCGCTGGCCGGCCTGCTGCTGACCAGCGACACCCTGCCCGACCCGCGCATCATGGACTTGTGCCGCGGCGCCTTGCAGGCCGGCCTGCCCGTGCTGTCGGTGAGCACCGGTTCATACGACACTGCCAACCAGTTGAACGGGCTGAATAAGGAGATCCCGATCGACGACCGCGAGCGCGCGGAGATCATCACCGACTTCGTCGCCAGCCACCTCGACGCCAACTGGCTGCACCAGCGCTGCGGTACTCCGCGGGAAATGCGCCTGTCGCCGGCAGTGTTCCGCTATCAACTGATCCAGCGCGCCCAGGCCGCCAACAAGCGCATCGTATTGCCTGAGGGCAGCGAGCCGTTGACCGTACAGGCGGCGGCCATCTGCCAGGCCCGCGGCATCGCCCGTTGCGTGCTCCTGGCCAAGCCCGCAGACGTCGAAGCCGTGGCCCGTGCGCACGATATCGAGCTGCCGCCGGGGCTGGAAATTCTCGACCCGGACCTGATCCGCGAGCGCTATGTCGAGCCGATGGTCGCGCTGCGTAAAAGCAAAAGCCTCAACGCGCCGATGGCCGAGCAGCAACTGGAAGACACCGTGGTGATCGGCACCATGATGCTGGCGCTGGACGAGGTCGACGGGCTGGTGTCCGGGGTCATCCACTCCACCGCCAACACCATCCGCCCGGCCCTGCAGCTGATCAAGACCGCGCCGGGCTGCACCCTGGTGTCATCGGTGTTCTTCATGTTGTTTCCGGAAGAGGTGCTGGTCTACGGCGACTGCGTGATGAACCCGCACCCGAGCGCCAGCGAACTGGCCGAGATCGCTCTGCAAAGTGCCGACTCGGCGGCGGCTTTCGGCATCACTCCGCGGGTGGCGATGATCAGCTATTCCAGCGGCGAATCCGCCAGCGGTGAAGAAGTCGAGAAAGTCCGCGAAGCGACATTGCTCGCCCACGAACAGCAGAACTCGCTGCTGATCGACGGCCCCCTGCAGTACGACGCTGCCGCCAACGAAACCGTGGCCCGGCAACTGGCGCCGAACAGCCAGGTTGCCGGTCGCGCCACGGTGTTCGTGTTTCCCGACCTGAACACCGGCAACACCACACACAAAGCCGTGCAGCGCAGCGCCGACTGCGTCAGCCTCGGGCCGATGCTGCAAGGCCTGCGCAAACCGGTGAACGACCTGCCGCGCGGCGCGCAGGTCGACGACATCGTCTACACCATCGCGTTGACCGCGATCCAAGCCGCCAACCGACCTATGGATCTTTAAATGCTGGGTTTCCTGCCTGCCGCCGTGCGCGGCGTGATCGCCTCGATATTGCTGGCGCTCAATACCATCCTGCTGTGCTCGTTCCTGTTCTGCGTGGCGATCTTCAAGGTGCTGCCCTTCGCCATCACCCAGCGCTTCACGCGCTGGCTGATGAGCCATACCCATGAAGCCTGGATCAGCAACAACAAGGCCTGGATGAACCTGGTCTGCCGCACCCGCTGGCACCTCAGCGGCCTGGAAGGCCTGGACTATCAGCACTCCTACCTGATCACCAGCAACCACCAGAGCTGGGTCGACATCATGGTGCTGCAGTACGTGCTCAACCGCCGGATCCAGCCGCTGAAGTTCTTTCTCAAGCAGGAGCTGATCTGGGTCCCGGTGATCGGCCTGGCATGGTGGGCCCTGGGCTTCCCGTTCATGAAGCGCTACTCCAAGGCCTACCTGGAAAAGCACCCGGAGAAGAAAGGCAAAGACCTGGAAACCACTCGCAAGACCTGCGCGAAATTTCGCAACTACCCGGTAGGCATGTTCAACTTCGCCGAAGGCACGCGCTTCACCGAAGGTAAACACGCACAGCAGAAATCACCCTTCAAATACCTGCTCAAACCCAAGGCCGGCGGCATTGCGTTTGTGCTGGATGCGATGGGTGAGCAGCTGGAGTCGATCGTCAACGTGACCATTCACTATCCGGGCGGGCGTCCGGGGTATTGGGATCTGTTGTGCGGGAACGTGCAGGATGTGGTGGTGCACTTCCAGGAGTTGAAAATTCCACCGGAGTTCATCGGCAAGAATTATGAGCAGGATGGGGAGTACCGGTTGCAGTTCCAGGGCTGGATCAATCAGCTATGGGAAGACAAGGATGCACTGTTGGAGCAGATGCATCGCAAATATCCAGCCAAACACTGATCTCCTGTGGGAGCCAGCCTGCTGGCGATAGCGGATTCACATTCAGCAGATGGGTTGACTGAAACACCGCAATCGCCAGCGGGCTGGCTCCCACAGTTGACCGAGTTGACCCGAAACAAAAAACCCGCCGGATGATCACTCATCGGCGGGTTTTTTTTTAACGGCTAACGCTTAGATCGCGCCACGCTGACGCAGCAGATCCAGCACCTGCTTGACGCTTTCTTCCAGCGACAGGGACTGGGTATCGACTACCAGGTCGGCATCCAGCGGCACGTCGTACGGGAAGGATTCACCCGGGATGTTGTCACCTGCCGCGGCGTACAGGCCTTGCGGGTCACGCTCGGCACAGACCGCTGGCGAGGCCTGGACGTAGACCGTCAGCAGGCGCTCCTTGCCGATCAGGTCCTTGGCCTGTTCGCGGCCTTCGGCGCTCGGTGCGACGAATGCGGCGAGGGTCAGCAGGCCGGCTTCGTTGAACTGACGCGCAACGTGTGCGGCACGGCGCCAGTTCTCGGTGCGTCCGGCGCGATCCTGTGGCAGACCCTTGTTCAGGTCGTGACGCAGGTTCTGGCCATCCAGTACGAACACCGCACGGCCCATGTCGAACAACTTGCGTTCAACCGCGTAGGCCAGGGTGCTTTTGCCCGCGCCCGACAGCCCGCTGAACAACACGGTTGCCGGTTGCTGGCCGAAGCGCTGGGCGCGTTCTTCGGTGGCCACGTGAGCCAGTTTGCCGTGGTGCGTGCTGCTGCCATGAGCCAACGGCTGGGCGATGATCATGCCGGCGGCGACAGTGCCATTGGTCAGGCGGTCGATGACGATGAACGAACCCGTGGTGCGGTTGCTGGCGTAACCGTCCAGCGCGATCTCCGCGTCGAGGCTCACCTTGACCCGACCGATCTCGTTCAGTTGCAACGAGCTGGCAGGTCCTTCTTCCAGGGTGTTCACGTCAACACGGTTAACGATGCTGGTGATCGAACCCGGCACGTAAGTGGTGGCGCGCTTGATGTCGTATTTCTTGCCCGGCAGCATCGGCTCTTCCGCCATCCACACCAGCATGGCGTCGAACGCGTCAGTGACTTGCGGCAGGTTGTCGGCGTGCACCAGCAGGTCGCCGCGGGAGATGTCGATCTCGTCTTCCATGGTCAGCGTTACCGCCTGACCAGGACCGGCGTGCTCCAGTTCACCCTCGAAGGTGACGATGGATTTCACACGGCTGCTCTTGCCCGACGGCAGCACAACGACTTCATCGCCCTTGTGCACGACGCCGCTGGCCAGGGTGCCGGCGAAACCACGGAAGTTCAGGTTCGGACGGTTGACGTACTGCACCGGGAAACGCAGGTCGGTGTAGTTGCGGTCGTTGGCGATTTCGACGGTTTCAAGAATTTCCATCAGCGACTGGCCGGTGTACCACGGCGAGCGCTCGGATTTGTTCACCACGTTGTCGCCCTTGAGAGCGGACATCGGCACGAAGGCCATGGTGGTCGGTTTGAAGGCGATACCTTCGGCAAACTTCAGGTAATCGGCCTTGATCGACTCGAACACGCTTTCGTCGAAGCCATTGAGGTCCATCTTGTTGATGGCAACCACGATGTGCTTGATGCCCAGTAACGAGGCGATGAAGCTGTGGCGACGGGTCTGGGTCTGCACGCCGTAACGGGCATCAACCAGGATGATCGCCAGGTCACAGGTGGACGCACCGGTGGCCATGTTGCGCGTGTACTGCTCATGGCCCGGGGTATCGGCGATGATGAATTTGCGCTTGGCGGTAGAGAAATAGCGGTAGGCGACATCGATGGTGATGCCTTGCTCACGCTCGGCCTGCAGGCCGTCGACCAGCAACGCCAGGTCGATGTCTTCGCCGGTGGTGCCAACTTTTTTCGAGTCGCGGGTGATGGCTTCCAGGTGATCTTCGTAGATCATCTTGGAGTCGTGCAGCAGGCGCCCGATCAGGGTGCTCTTGCCGTCGTCGACGTTGCCACAGGTCAGGAAGCGCAGCATTTCCTTGCGTTCGTGCTGGCCCAGGTAGGCGAGGATGTCCTCGCTGATCAAATCAGATACGTGCGACATGACAACCCCTTAGAAATAACCCTGACGTTTCTTTTCTTCCATCGAGCCTGCGCCGTCGTGGTCGATGACCCGGCCCTGGCGTTCGGAAGTTCGCGTCAGGAGCATTTCCTGAATGATGTCGGTCAGGCTGGTGGCCTCGGACTCGACCGCGCCGGTCAGCGGGTAGTCACCCAGTGTGCGGAAACGGACTTTCTTCTTGACGATGCGCGCCTTGTCTTCGTCGCTCAGGTGATTGAGCAGGCGTTCGTCGTCGATCATGATCCAGGTGCCATTCATCTCGATGACGTCGCGCTCGGCGGCGAAATACAGCGGCACAATCGGGATGCCTTCGAGGTAGATGTACTGCCAGATGTCCAGTTCGGTCCAGTTCGACAACGGGAACACACGAATGGATTCGCCTTTGTTGACGTTGCCGTTATAGACGTTCCACAGCTCCGGGCGCTGGTTTTTCGGGTCCCAACGGTGCTTGGTATCGCGGAAGGAATACACGCGCTCTTTGGCGCGGGATTTTTCTTCATCGCGACGGGCACCACCGAAGGCGGCGTCGAAGCCGTATTTGTCGAGGGCCTGCTTGAGGCCTTCGGTCTTCATGATGTCGGTGTGCTTGGCGCTGCCGTGGGTCAGCGGGTTGATGCCCTGCGCGACGCCATCGGGGTTCACGTGCACCAGCAGGTCGAGGCCGAGTTCTTCGACCATGCGGTCGCGGAACGCGTACATCTCCTTGAACTTCCACCGGGTGTCCACGTGCATGACCGGGAACGGCAGCTTGCCCGGGAAGAATGCCTTGCGCGCAAGGTGCAGCATCACGGCGGAGTCTTTACCGACGGAGTACAGCATCACCGGGTTATCGAACTCGGCGGCGACCTCGCGGATGATGTGGATGCTTTCGGCCTCCAGCTGTTTCAGATGCGTCAGTTTGTCGACCATGGCTACTCACGAAAACGATCTTATGGACGGCCAGCGGGCCGTGTTCGAGCGGGGAATCCTAGCACAGCGACCTCTTCTAATCAGGACGCTGGCTAGATCGAAAGGGTATATGAATATACCCCCGCGTTTGGCCACCACCACGCCTGGCTGATTGGCACACCACCCCCATAGGAGCTGCCGAAGGCTGCGATCTTTTGACGTGGTTTTTTAAGATCAAAAGATCGCAGCCTTCGGCAGCTCCTACGCAAGGCATTGCGATTCAATCAGATCGGGTTCGGGCAATCGATGAAGATGTGTTCCAGCGCAAAGCGTCGCGCCAGGTAGTCGCCCAGGGCCTGCACGCCGTAACGCTCGGTGGCATGGTGGCCGGCGGCGATGAAGCTGATGTCGTTTTCCCGGGCGCTGTGGAAGGTCTGCTCGGACGCTTCGCCACTGAGGTACAGGTCAACACCGGCCAGCACCGCCTGGTCGATGTAGCCCTGGCCGCCGCCGGTGCACCAGCCGACGCGGCGGATCATTTCGCTGCCTTCGATCAGCAACGGCTCGCGCCCCATGACTTCCTGCACTCGACGGGCGAAATCCCGGGGTGTCATCGGCTCGCTGAGGGAGCCGACCAGGCCGACGATCTTCAGGTTGTCCGGATCCAGCGGGCCTTCCACGGTGATGTCCAGCTGACGGGCAAGCTGGACGTTGTTGCCAACATCCGGGTGCAGGTCCAGTGGCAGGTGATACGCCAACAGGCTGATGTCGTGCTTGAGCAGGGTTTTCAGCCGACGCTGCTTCATGCCGGTGACGCAGGGGTTTTCGCCCTTCCAGAAATAACCGTGATGCACCAGCACCAGGTCGGCCTGGGCTTCGACCGCCGCGTCCAGCAGCGCCTGGCTCGCGGTGACGCCACTGACGATACGCATCACCTGCGGTCGACCTTCGACCTGCAACCCATTGGGGCAATAATCGGCAATCCTGGCGCTGTTCAGGTAACGGTCAGCTTCTTCGACCAGGGTGCTCAGGGCGACGGCCATAAAAGACTCCTAAATATCCCGTTCAGAGGCGCGCGCGGCCTCGTATAATGCGCGTCATTATGGGCGGTCTCATACCGCCTGCAACCTTTCAGGACGTGCTTAATGCTCAAGGCGCTGCGTTTTTCCGGCTGGCCGCTGTTGGCCGGCGTGCTTATCGCTCTGTTGATCATCCAGCGCTACCCGCAATGGGTCGGGCTTCCAAGCCTCGATGTGAATCTGCAGCAAGCCCCGCAAACCACCAGCGTGCAGCAAGGTCCGGTGTCCTATGCCGACGCGGTGACCACGGCCGCGCCATCGGTGGTCAACCTCTACACCACCAAAGTCATCAACAAACCGAACCACCCGCTGTTCGAGGACCCGCAGTTCCGCCGGTTCTTCGGCGACAACTCGCCCAAGCAGAAACGCATGGAATCGAGCCTGGGTTCGGGCGTGATCATGAGTCCCGAAGGCTATCTGCTGACCAACAACCACGTCACCAGCGGTGCCGACCAGATCGTCGTGGCCCTGAAGGATGGCCGGGAAACCCTGGCCCGGGTGATTGGCAGCGATCCGGAAACCGATCTCGCGGTATTGAAGATCGACCTCAAGAACCTCCCGTCGATCACCGTCGGGCGCTCTGACAATATCCGCATCGGCGACGTCGCCCTGGCCATCGGCAACCCATTCGGTGTCGGCCAGACCGTGACCATGGGCATCATCAGCGCCACTGGCCGTAACCAGCTGGGCCTGAACAACTACGAAGATTTCATTCAGACCGACGCCGCGATCAACCCCGGCAACTCCGGCGGCGCGCTGGTCGATGCCAACGGCAACCTGACCGGAATCAACACGGCGATCTTCTCCAAGTCCGGCGGCTCCCAGGGCATCGGCTTCGCCATCCCGGTCAAACTGGCGATGGAAGTGATGAAGTCGATCATCGAACACGGCCAGGTAATTCGCGGCTGGCTCGGCATCGAAGTACAGCCCCTGACCCAGGAACTGGCCGAGTCATTTGGCCTGTCGGGGCGCCCGGGTATCGTGGTCGCAGGGATTTTCCGCGATGGCCCGGCGCAGAAAGCCGGCCTGCAACTGGGCGACGTAATTCTCGCGATCGACGGCGAACCAGCCGGCGACGGCCGTCGCTCCATGAACCAGGTGGCGCGGATCAAGCCGACGGACAAGGTGACCATTCAGGTGATGCGCAACGGCAAAGAGATCAAGCTCACCGCCGAAATCGGTCTGCGTCCACCACCGGCACCGGCCCCGGTCAAAGAGAAAGAAGAAGAGTAAGCAGCACACAACACTGTGGGAGCGAGCCTGCTCGCGATGAGGGCATAACGTTCAACATCATCGTTGACTGTCAAGCCGCTATCGCGAGCAGGCTCGCTCCCACAGGATCGGGGGATGGCTTAAAGGTTGCCGAGGCCGTCGATCAGCGCCTGGTTCTGCTCCGGCGTACCGATGGAGATCCGCAGGAACTGCGCAATGCGCTCCTGCTTGAAGTGCCGGACGATCACGCCTTGTTCGCGTAACTTGGCTGCCAGGCCCGCTGCGTCGTGCTGCGGATGACGGGCGAAAATGAAGTTGGCTGCCGACGGCAACACTTCAAACCCCTTGCCTTCCAATTGCGCGACGACCCACTCACGGTGCTCGATGACCAACCGGCAAGTCTTGTCGAAGTAATCGCGATCCTCGAACGCCGCCGCCCCCCCGACATTCGCCAGGCGATCCAGCGGATAGGAGTTGAAGCTGTTTTTGATTCGCTCCAGTGCCTCGATCAGGTCCGGATGGCCTACCGCCAAACCTACCCGCAAGCCTGCCAGCGACCGGGATTTGGACAGGGTCTGGGTCACCAGCAGGTTCGGATAACGATCCACCAAAGTGATCGCGGTCTCACCGCCGAAGTCGATGTACGCCTCATCCACCACCACCACCGAATCCGGACTGGCCTTGAGAATTTGCTCCACTGCATCCAGTGCCAGCAGGCAACCGGTGGGCGCGTTCGGGTTCGGAAAGATGACCCCGCCGTTCGGCCTGGCATAGTCCGCCGGATTGATCTGAAACTGTTCATCCAGCGGCACCGCATCGAACTTGATGCCGTATAGCCCGCAATACACCGGATAGAAGCTGTAGCTGATGTCCGGGAACAGCAGCGGCTTATCGTGCTGCAGCAAGCCATGGAAAATGTGCGCCAGGACTTCATCGGAACCGTTGCCCAGGAACACCTGGTTAGCCTGCACTGCGTAGTAACGGGCAACGGCTTGCTTGAGCACATCGCTGTTCGGGTCCGGGTACAGACGCAGGTTGTCATTCAATTCGGTTTGCATCGCCGCCAGGGCCTTGGGCGAAGGACCGTACGGGTTTTCATTGGTGTTGAGTTTCACCAGCTTGGTCAGCTTGGGCTGCTCGCCCGGCACGTAAGGCACCAGGTCCTTGACGAAGGGGCTCCAGAATTTACTCATGTTCATTTCCCCTTCTGATCGTCGACGATGCGGTATTCGGCACTGCGCGCGTGGGCGGTCAGCGACTCGCCACGGGCCAGCACGGAGGCCGTTTTGCCCAGTTCGGAAGCACCCTGCTCGGAGCAGAAGATGATCGAGGAGCGTTTCTGGAAATCGTACACACCCAACGGCGAGGAGAACCGCGCGGTGCCGGAAGTCGGCAACACGTGGTTGGGGCCTGCGCAGTAATCGCCCAGGGCCTCGGAGGTGTGACGACCCATGAAGATCGCACCCGCGTGACGAATCAATGGCAGCCAGGCCTGTGGATCAGCCACCGATAGCTCCAGGTGTTCCGGGGCGATGCGGTTGGCCACTTCGATGGCCTGGTTCATGTCCTCGACCAGAATCAGGGCGCCACGGCCATTGATCGAGGTTTCGATGATCTCGGCACGCTCCATGGTCGGCATCAGTTTGTTAATGCTCGCGGCCACCTTGTCGAGGAATTCGGCGTCAGGGCTGACCAGAATCGCCTGGGCGTCTTCGTCGTGCTCGGCCTGGGAAAACAGGTCCATGGCGATCCAGTCCGGATCGGTCTGGCCGTCGCACACCACGAGGATCTCCGAAGGGCCGGCAATCATGTCGATACCGACCTGGCCGAACACGTGGCGCTTGGCGGTGGCGACATAGATGTTGCCAGGGCCGACGACCTTGTCGACCTTCGGCACGCTCTCGGTGCCATAGGCAAGTGCGGCAACGGCCTGGGCCCCGCCAATGGTGAACACCCGGTCCACGCCGGCGATGCACGCCGCCGCCAGCACCAGCTCATTGAGCTCGCCACGCGGGGTGGGTACCACCATGACCACTTCGGTCACGCCAGCCACCTTGGCGGGAATGGCATTCATCAGTACCGAAGACGGATACGACGCCTTGCCGCCCGGCACGTACAGGCCAGCCCGGTCCAGCGGAGTAACCTTCTGGCCCAACACGGTGCCATCGGCCTCGGTATAGCTCCAGGAGTCCTGCTTCTGTTTCTCGTGGTAGCTGCGCACCCGGGTGGCCGCTTTTTCCAGGGCTTCGCGCTGAGCGATGGTGATACGCGTGAGCGCCAGTTCCAGGCGCTCGCGCGGCAGGATCAAGTCGGCCATCGAGGCCACTTCCAGGCCGTCGAACTTCTGGGTGAACTCCACCAGGGCGGCGTCGCCACGCTCGCGCACGGCTTTGATGATGTCCAGCACCCGCTGATTGACCGAGTCGTCAGACACACTTTCCCAGCTCAGCAGATGATCCAGATGATGCGCAAAATCCGGGTCAGCAGCGTTGAGTCGGCGAATTGCAGTCGGTGCGGTCATAGCGAGAGCCTCATAGGAATGGCAAAAACTCAGGCGCCCTAACTTAGCAGTCGTTTCCGCTTGGGCACCTGAGATTCTGGCTATGAGGCGGATAGACGGGCGCGACTCAAGGTCGCGCAGGTGAATCAGCCGCGGTGTCGAGACTCCACTGCCTTGCGCAGGGTGTCGATCAACGCCTGGATACGGGCGTGCTGCATTTTCATCGAAGCTTTGTTGACGATCAGCCGGGAGCTGATGTCGGCAATGAAATCCTGAGGTTCCAGGCCATTGGCGCGCAGCGTATTGCCGGTGTCGACCACGTCGATGATCTTGTCCGCCAGACCGATCAGCGGGGCCAGTTCCATCGAGCCGTAGAGCTTGATGATATCGACCTGACGGCCCTGCTCGGCGTAATAACGCTTGGCAACGTTGACGAACTTGGTTGCCACGCGCAGACGGCCCTTGGGCTCGACATCACCAACACGGCCAGCAGTCATCAGCTTGCACAGTGCAATCCGCAGGTCCAGTGGCTCGTACAAGCCCTGGCCGCCGTATTCCATCAACACATCTTTACCGGCAACGCCCAGGTCAGCGGCACCATGCTCGACGTAAGTCGGCACATCGGTAGCACGCACGATCAGCAAACGTACGTCGGGCTGGGTCGTGGGGATGATCAGCTTGCGGCTCTTGTCCGGATTCTCGGTCGGCACGATGCCCGCTTCAGCCAGAAGCGGCAGGGTGTCATCAAGAATGCGGCCCTTGGACAATGCAATGGTCAACATGGGAAACGTCAGTCCTTAATAAAGGTACTCATGCCCGGTCGCAATCGGCGCCGGACACACATCGAGGCATTCCCGATAACGAAGAATCAGCCTCGATTTGAAACAAATCAGTTAACAGCAAACCGTGGCGAGGGAGTTTGCTCCCTCACCACAGCTGCAGCAGGGACTAGCCCGGTACGCGGCGGATCTTGGCGCCGAGCATCTGCAGTTTCTCTTCGATGCACTCGTAACCACGGTCTATGTGGTAGATGCGATCGATCAGGGTGTCGCCTTCAGCAATCAGCGCGGAGATCACCAGGCTGGCCGAAGCACGCAGGTCGGTGGCCATGACTGGCGCGCCCTTGAGCTTCTCGGTGCCAGTAACGATGGCAGTGTTGCCTTCGACCTGGATCTTGGCGCCCATGCGGTGCAGCTCGTAGACGTGCATGAAACGGTTCTCGAAGATCGTCTCGATCACGGCACCGGTGCCTTCGGCAATGGCGTTGAGCGAAATGAACTGCGCCTGCATGTCAGTCGGGAATGCCGGGTACGGAGCCGTACGCACGTTGACGGCTTTAGGCCGCTTGCCGTGCATGTTCAGCTCGATCCAGTCTTCGCCGCAGGTAATTTCCGCGCCCGCTTCCTTGAGTTTCTCAAGCACCGCTTCAAGGATGGTCGGATCGGTATCCTTGCCCTTCACGCGACCGCCGGTAACAGCAGCAGCAACCAGGTAGGTACCGGTTTCGATGCGGTCCGGCATTACCTTGTAAGTAGCCGGGTGCAGGCGGTCGACGCCATCAATGGTGATGGTGTCGGTGCCGGCGCCGGTAATCTTGGCGCCCATGGCGATCAGGAAGTTCGCCAGGTCGATGACTTCAGGTTCGCGAGCGGCGTTCTGCAGGACGCTGCGACCCTTGGCCAGCGCAGCGGCCATCATGATGTTCTCGGTACCGGTCACACTGACGGTGTCGAAGAAGAAGTGCGCGCCGCGCAGGCCACCTTCAGGCGCCTTGGCCTTGATGTAGCCACCTTCCACGTCGATCACCGCGCCCATGGCTTCGAGACCGCGGATGTGCAGGTCAACCGGACGCGAGCCGATGGCGCAACCGCCAGGCAGCGCAACTTCGGCTTCGCCGAAACGGGCAACCATCGGGCCCAGTACCAGGATCGACGCACGCATGGTTTTCACCAGTTCGTACGGGGCGATCAGGGTCTTGATGGTGCGCGGGTCGATTTCGACGCTGAGCTTCTCGTCGATCACCGGCTCGATGCCCATGCGGCCGAACAGCTCGATCATGGTGGTGATGTCGTGCAGGTGCGGCAGGTTGGCAACGGTAACCGGGCCATCGCACAGCAAGGTTGCGGCCAGGATCGGCAGGGCGGAGTTCTTTGCCCCGGAGATGCGGATTTCGCCATCAAGACGAACGCCACCAGTAATAATCAGTTTATCCATAAGAATCTCGACGCCCTTGGGCTCAGGTGCGCTCGGCCCAGGCCGCGCTGCTGAAAAATTTCATAGTGACCGCATGGATGCTGCCATCGGTGATCCATGGGTTCAAATGGGCATAGACCTGCTGCTGACGCTTCACCGGGCTCAACGCCGCCAGTTCATCGCTAATCAGGTTCAGCTGGAAATTGCAGCCTTCGCCTTCAACTTCCACCTTCGTGTCTGGCAGCTTTCCTTCAAGGAAGCTCTTCACTTCTACGGCCTGCATGCTCAACCTCAATCGGCGCCTTGTGCGCGCGGGTCGGACATCATACAAAAAAGCCCCGCGCCTGCGAACCCCGCTAAGCAGGACTCTGACGGGGGGCTTCCCTGTAGATGCGGTTAGGGATGCGCCAATAACTCGGTCAATTCACTGACCTGAGCGATTTCGCGCATATCTTCGGGCATCGCGCGGATGCTCAGGGCCTTGCCGGCGGCCTGGGCATCTCGCATGAAGCACAGCAGCAACGACAAGCCGACACTGCTGGACTTAACCACCTGCGAACAGTCAACCACCAGCGCCGCAGCCTTGCTGGCCTTGATCAGCGCCTGGCCCTGCTTGCGCAGAACCGGGCCGCTGCGGTAATCCAGCGTACCACTGAGGTGCAGTTCGCCGGATTCATTCATCTGGACGGCCGACTCACTCATTGGGTTTGCTTCTCGGCAGCTTGCTCGGTGGTTTCCTTGGCCTTGGCAACTTCGCCGGCCCAGTTGTTGATCACCTTGTCGAGATCGTTGCCATTGCGCTGCATCGAGTCCTGGAACTGATCGCGGAACAGCTTGCCGATGTTGATGCCGTTGATGATGACGTTGCGGACTTTCCACTCGCCGTTGATTTTCTCCAGCGTGTAGGACACAGGATAGATGGAGCCACTGCTGCCCTTGACCTGCATGTCAACGCTGGTCCGGTTACCGCTTTCATCCTTGGCAGGGGAAACGGTGATGCCCTGGTTGTTATATTCGAGCAACGCATTGCCATAAAACTGCATCAGGCTGCGCTTGAAGTTTTCCTGGAAGCGCTGCATCTGCTCAGGCGAGGCCTTGCGCGAATACTTCACGGTCATGATGCTGCGGGAGATGCCTTCGGCATCGACCACCGGTCCGACAATGCCGTTCAGGGCGTTGTAGAACTCGTTAGGGTCCTGCTTGTACTTTGCCTTGTTGGCAGCCAGATCGGCCAGCAACCGGGTAGTGGTGTCCTGCACCAGATCGTGCGCCGACGGCGCCGCCACGGCGTTAGCCATCAGCGGCACAGCCGCGAGTAATACCAACAGGCCACGTCGCAAGGTAGAGATCATTCAAAAACTCCTCATTTGGCTTCTTTGCTAACGGTGTTGAGCAGGAATTTACCGATCAGGTCTTCGAGCACCAGCGACGACTGCGTATCGTGGATGGTCCCGCCATCCTTGAGCAGCGTTTCTTCACCACCAACGCTGACGCCGATGTACTTCTCGCCCAACAGCCCAGCGGTCAGGATAGATGCAGTGGAGTCCGTCGGCAGGTTATCGACGCTCTTGTCCAGCTGCATGGTCACCCGGCCGGTAAAACTGTCGCGGTCCAGATCGATCGCAGTGACCTTGCCGATAGTCACACCGGCCATGGTCACTTTAGCTCTGACCGTCAAACCGGCGATATTGTCAAAATATGCGTAAAGTTTATAAGAATCGGTTGTTGCGCTCGGGGACAGGCCACTGACCCGCAACGCAAGCAACAGCAAAGCCAGGATGCCAGCCAGCAAGAAAAGGCCGACACCGATTTCCAGGGTGCGGTTTTGCATCAGAAATCTCCAAACATCAAGGCGGTCAGAATAAAGTCCAGGCCGAGCACCGCCAACGAGGCGTATACGACGGTCTTGGTAGTGGCACGACTGATACCCTCGGAAGTGGGCTCGCAGTCATAGCCTTGGAATACGGCAATCCAGGTCACGACGAAGGCGAAGACGACACTCTTGATGATGCCATTGAGCACATCTTCAGAGAACGTCACGCTGTTCTGCATGTTCGACCAGTAGGAACCTTCATAGACTCCCAGCCAGTCGACGGCCACCCATGAACCGCCCCAGATACCCACCACGCTGAAAATCATCGCCAGCACTGGCAGGGATATGAAGCCGGCCCACAGGCGCGGGGCAATGATGTACTTGAGCGGGTCGACACCAATCATTTCCAGGCTGGACAACTGCTCGGTGGATTTCATGTTGCCAATCTCGGCCGTCAGGGCAGAGCCTGCGCGCCCGGCGAACAGCAAGGCGGTGACTACCGGCCCCAGTTCACGCAGCAGGGTCAGCGCAACCATCTGCCCGACCGCCTGCTCCGAGCCGTAGCTGGACAGGATGTTGAAACCCTGCAGCGCCAGCACCATGCCGATGAACACACCGGAGACGACGATGATCACCAGGGACATGACGCCCACCGAATGCAATTGCCGGATCAGCAGGCCGAAACCACCACCGATGCCGCCACGGCCGAGCAAGGCATGAAACAGGAACAAGGTCGCCCGCCCGAACACCGCGACGGCATCGATTGCCGCCGCGCCGAACCGGCGTACACGTTCTATCAGTGAAATCTTGCGCATCAAGGCTTCCCCAGAAGATCTGCGCGGTAATCCGTCGCTGGAAAGTGGTACGCGACCGGGCCATCAGGTTCGCCCGTCATGAACTGGCGGATCCGCGGATCGTCCGAGTTCATCAGCTCGTCCGGCGTGCCCTGCCCCAAAACCTGCGCCTCACCCACTACATAGATGTAGTCGGCGATGCTCGCGGTCTCTGCCAGGTCGTGGGAAACCACAATACTGGTGATACCCAGCGCATCGTTGAGCAGGCGGATCAGGCGCACCAGCACGCCCATGGCGATCGGGTCCTGCCCGACAAAGGGCTCGTCGTACATGAGGATCTGCGGATCGAGGGCAATGGCCCGCGCGAGCGCGACACGCCGCTTCATGCCACCGGACAGTTCGTCGGGCATCAGGTCGATCGCGCCGCGCAAGCCTACGGCCTGCAACTTGAGCAGGACGATATCCCGGATCATTTCCTCCGGAAGCTGGGTGTGCACACGCAATGGGAAAGCCACGTTCTCGAACACGTCGAGGTCGGTGAACAGCGCACCGCTCTGGAACAGCACGCCCATATGCTTGCGAGCGTCGAACAGATCGCTTCGAGACAGCTTCGGCAGGTTCTGGCCGTTAACCCAGACTTCGCCGGCAGTCGGCCGCAACTGTGCGCCCATCAGGCGCAACAGCGTGGTCTTGCCGCACCCTGAAGGCCCCATGATGCCGGTGACCTTGCCCCGTGGAATACGGATATCGACGTTATTGAAAATGCTGCGCGCACCGCGCTTGAAGGTCAGTCCCTTCAGCTCGACCGCGTAGGCGTTATCGGCACTCATCTAAACTCCTTGCGATGCAGCCTCACACTCGGACGCCTGTCTTTCTGACGAAAGCACATTCACCGTGGGCAGGCCGAACTGGCGGCGAACTATATCACTGCAAGGGCTTGGCGCCCAAGGCTAAAGCCGGGCGATGTTCAGCTGCACGACAGGTCAAAAGACTCCCAGCGAGAGGATTACGTAACAGGGAATGACAAAGCACGACGAACTAGCGTGAGGGTTTCGATCATAACCGCTATAATCGCCGCCTTTTCATCAGGCTATACGATTTCCGACATGAGCCAATCCAGCGACCTGATTCAATCGGCACAACGCACCATCCGTCTCGAACTGGAAGCCGTACAAGGCTTGCTTCCACGCATCGACGCAGATTTCGTACGCGCGTGCGAGATGATTCTGGCAAGCAAGGGCCGCGTGGTCGTGGTCGGCATGGGAAAATCGGGGCATATCGGCACCAAGATCGCCGCCACCCTGGCCAGCACCGGGACCACGGCGTTTTTCGTCCACCCGGCCGAAGCCAGCCACGGCGACATGGGCATGATTACCCGGGACGACATCATCCTGGCCCTGTCCAACTCCGGCTCGACCACTGAAATCGTAACCCTGCTGCCGCTGATCAAGCGCCTGGGCATCCAGTTGATCAGCATGACCGGCAACCCTGACTCGACCCTGGCCAAGGCCGCCGAAGTCAATCTCGACGTGCAAGTCGAGCATGAAGCCTGCCCGCTGAACCTGGCGCCCACCTCGTCCACCACTGCGGCACTGGTCATGGGCGACGCACTGGCCGTCGCGCTGCTGGAAGCGCGTGGCTTCACGGCGGAAGATTTCGCTTTTTCCCACCCGGGTGGTGCACTTGGTCGTCGCCTGCTGCTCAAGGTCGAGAACGTCATGCATGCCGGCGACGCCCTGCCCCGGGTCCAGCGTGGCACCCTGCTCAAGGACGCGCTGATGGAAATGACTCGCAAGGGCCTGGGCATGACAGCGATACTGGAGGCCGACGGCAAACTCGCCGGGATCTTCACCGACGGTGACTTGCGCCGCACCCTGGACCGCGCCATCGACATTCATCACGCCACCATCGACCAGGTCATGACCCTTCACGGCAAGACCGCGCGGGCCGAGATGCTCGCCGCCGAAGCCTTGAAGATCATGGAAGACAACCGAATTAACGCTCTCGTAGTGGTGGACGATGAGGATCGCCCGATCGGCGCCTTCAACCTCTCCGACCTGCTGCGCGCAGGAGTCATGTAATGAGCAACGATCTGCTGCAACGTGGCAAGAATATCAAGCTGGCAATCTTTGATGTCGACGGAGTGCTCACTGATGGGCGCCTGTACTTTCTCGAAGACGGCAGTGAATTCAAGACTTTTAACACCCTCGACGGCCAAGGCATCAAGATGTTGATGGCAGCCGGCGTTCAGACCGCTATCATCAGCGGTCGCAAGACCCCGGTGGTTGAGCGTCGGGCGAAAAACCTCGGCATTCCCCATCTGTACCAGGGGCGCGAAGACAAACTGGTGGTGCTGGACGAACTTCTTGGCGAACTAGGCCTAAGCTATGAGCAAGTCGCCTACCTCGGCGACGACTTGCCTGACCTGCCGGTGATACGCCGCGTTGGCCTGGGCATGGCGGTGGCCAATGCGGCCAGCTTCGTGCGTGAACATGCCGACGGCATCACCCAGGCCCGCGGAGGCGAAGGTGCTGCCCGCGAGTTCTGCGAATTGATCCTGCGCGCCCAGGGCCGCCTCGATGCGGCAAACGCCGCGTACCTGTGAGCCAACTATGCTGAGCAAAAAGTTTCGCAACATACTGCTGTTCGGTTGCATCGCCGCGATTTTTGCTGCGGTCGGCTACTGGAACATCAGCCCTGAACGCTTTCTCGACAAGCCGACCGTGGCCGTCGATGAGACGGCGATCGACTATTACGCCCTGAACGCCCACAGCGTGCAGTTCCTGCCCGATGGCAAGCTGCAGTACGAGATGACGTCGGACAAGGTCGAACACCTTAAAGCCACTGAAGTGACGCTGCTGACCAACCCGGACCTGAACATGTTCCGCGGCACCGAGTTTCCCTGGCATGTACAGAGCGAACGCGGTGAAGTGAATCCGGATGGTACGGAAGTGGAACTGATCGACTCGGTGCGTATCACACGTTTCGACGAGAAAAACCGCAAGACGCTGATTACCACCACCCGTATGACCGTGTTCCCGAAGCAGCAATATGCGCAGACGGAGCAACCCGTTAGAATCGACGGCGCCGGTGGCGTGTCGACTGGCACGGGAATGAAAGCGTATTTGAAAGAAAGCAGGATACACCTGCTATCGAACGTAAGAGGACAGTATGAGGCTCGTTAAAACCCTCCCTATTTTGCTCAGCCTGGGCGCAGCACTGGGAAGCGTGAGCGCCTGGGCTCTGCCGAACGATCAAGAGCAGCCTATCCGCATTCAGGCCGACGACGCCCAACTGGACGACAAGAACGGCATCGCCACCTACAAAGGCGACGTCATCATCACCCAGGGCTCCATGAAGGTGACCGGTAACACCGTGACCATCACCCGCACCCCGGCAGGCGATATCGACGTGGTGACTTCCGTGGGCAACCTGGCTTACTTCGAGCAATTGCAGACCCAGGGCGACGCCAAGCCTGTCCAGGGCTACGGCGTCACGATCCAGTATCACGCCTCGCAGAACCGCGTCGTGCTGATCGATCGAGCCAAGGTCATCGACAAGGACAACAACGTCACCCAGGGCGAGAAAATCGTCTACGACACCGTGAAGAAGCTGGCAAGCGCCGGTCGCGCCACGGGCAACAAGGTGACCGAGTCGCGCCCGCGAATCGACATGGTTATCCAGCCTAAAAAGAAAACCGACGAGCAGAAGGCCCAGTAATGGCAACTCTGAAAGCTCAGCATCTGGCCAAGAGTTACAAGAGCCGCCAGGTCGTGCGTGACGTCAGCCTGTCCATCGACAGCGGTCAGATCGTCGGGCTTCTTGGCCCCAACGGCGCCGGCAAGACCACTTGCTTCTACATGATCGTCGGCCTGGTGCAGGCTGATCAGGGCCGCGTGCTGATCGACGACCTGGATGTCAGTCACCAGCCCATGCACGGCCGCGCCAAGGCAGGTATTGGCTATCTTCCGCAAGAAGCGTCGATCTTCCGCAAACTGTCGGTGGCCGATAACATCATGGCCATCCTCGAGACCCGCAAGGAACTCGACAAGGCCGGGCGCCGCAAGGAGCTGGAGAGCCTGCTGCAGGAATTCCACATCAGCCACATCCGCGACAACCTCGGCATGAGCCTGTCGGGCGGCGAGCGACGCCGTGTGGAAATTGCCCGGGCGCTGGCCACCAACCCGAAGTTCATCCTCCTCGATGAACCTTTCGCCGGCGTGGACCCGATCTCGGTTGGCGATATCAAGCAGATTATCCATCACCTGAAGGCCAAGGGCATTGGTGTACTCATCACCGACCACAACGTCCGCGAAACCCTGGATATCTGCGAAACAGCCTACATCGTCAACGATGGCCAGCTGATTGCCGAGGGCGACTCCGCGACCATCCTGGCCAACGACCTGGTCAAGGAAGTGTATCTGGGCCATGAGTTCCGCCTGTAAGCGCTGAGGTGCCTGCCCAGTCGCGCGAGCGCTTGTCACTTTGAAAAATCAATACTTTTTTATTGTTACAGCGCTCTAGGCAAACACTGCAAAATCGGGCATATAATTTGCTTAAGTTTGGCGCTTCGGCGCCCTGTAGTGGATGGCGCATGCGCGCCGGCGAATAAGGTTTAAGCCCCTGCCATGAAACCATCGCTAGTCTTGAGAATGGGCCAGCAGCTGACGATGACACCTCAGCTGCAACAGGCCATCCGCCTGCTCCAATTGTCGACCCTGGACCTGCAGCAGGAAATCCAGGAGGCGCTGGAGTCCAACCCGATGCTCGAACGCCAGGAAGACGGCGACGACTTCGACAATGCCGATCCCTTGGCCGACAAAGCCGAGCAGCAACCCAACGCCGATGTTTCGGAGCCCTCCTATCAGGAGACCGCGCCAACGGTCGACAACCTTGAGGAAGGCGACTGGAACGAGCGCATTCCCAACGAGCTGCCGGTCGATACTGCATGGGAAGACGTCTACCAGACCAGCGCCAGCAGCCTGCCCAGCAACGATGATGACGAGTGGGACTTCACCACCCGCACGTCGGCCGGTGAAAGCCTGCAAAGCCACCTGCTGTGGCAGCTCAACCTCGCCCCGATGTCCGACACGGACCGCCTGATCGCCGTCACCCTGATCGACTGCATCAACAATCAGGGCTACCTGGACGAAACCCTCGAGGAAATCCTCGAAGCCTTCGACCCGGAGCTGGACATCGAGCTGGACGAAATCGAAGCCGTCCTGCACCGCATCCAGCAATTCGAACCGGCCGGTATCGCTGCCCGAAACCTCGGCGAATGCCTGCTGCTGCAATTGCGCCAGTTGCCCGCCAAGACCCTCTGGCTCGCAGAAGCCAAGCGCCTGGTCACGGACTACATCGACCTGCTGGGCAGCCGCGACTACAGCCAGCTGATGCGCCGCATGAAGCTCAAGGAAGATGAACTGCGCCAGGTGATCGAACTGGTGCAGAGCCTCAACCCGCGACCCGGCTCGCAGATCGAGTCCAGCGAGGCCGAATACGTGGTCCCGGACGTGATCGTGCGCAAGGACAACGAGCGCTGGCTGGTGGAACTCAATCAGGAGTCGGTGCCCAAATTACGGGTCAACGCCCAGTACGCCGGTTTTGTGCGTCGCGCTGACACCAGCGCGGACAACACCTTCATGCGCAATCAGTTGCAGGAAGCCCGCTGGTTCATCAAGAGCCTGCAGAGCCGCAACGAAACCCTGATGAAAGTTGCCACCCAGATCGTCGAGCATCAACGGGGTTTTCTGGAGTACGGCGACGAAGCCATGAAGCCGCTGGTACTGCATGACATCGCCGAAGCCGTCGGCATGCACGAATCGACGATTTCCCGGGTGACCACGCAAAAATTCATGCATACCCCACGGGGTATTTATGAACTGAAATACTTTTTCTCCAGTCACGTCAGCACCTCGGAAGGCGGTGAATGCTCGTCCACGGCGATCCGCGCGATCATCAAAAAACTGGTTGCAGCGGAAAATCAGAAAAAGCCGTTGAGTGACAGCAAGATCGCTGGTTTACTGGAGGCACAAGGCATTCAGGTGGCTCGCCGCACCGTCGCCAAGTACCGCGAATCCCTTGGGATCGCGCCTTCGAGCGAACGCAAGCGGTTGATGTAAAGCCACGCCACAGCGTTCCAGTGGTAGACCATCGGGTCTACCGCTTTATGCACTGGCAACGAAGGAGAAGCTGTATGCAAGTCAACATCAGTGGACACCAACTGGAAGTGACCGAACCCCTGCGCACCTACATCGGCGAAAAACTCGCCCGATTGGAAAGGCATTTCGACAAGATAACCAACGTGCAAGTCACGATGACCGTCGAGAAGCTGCTGCAGAAAATCGAAGCCACGCTGCATATACCCGGCGGAGAAGTGGTCGCCAATGCCGAGCATACGGACATGTATGCCGCCATCGACCTGCTGACCGACAAGCTGGATCGCCAACTCAAAAAGCATAAGGAAAAGACCCAGAGCCTCCTCCAGGGCGCAACCGGTCGTTAACACTCCCAATCCATGATCCGACTTGAAAGCATCCTGACCCCCGGCCGTTCCCTCGTGAACGTGCCGGGCGGCAGTAAAAAGAAAGCCCTCGAACAAATTGCCAACCTAATCCATCGCGAAGTGCCGGATATGGAGATGCAAGATGTCTTTGAGGCCCTGATCGCCCGTGAAAAACTCGGCTCGACCGGTTTTGGCAACGGCATCGCCATCCCCCACTGTCGCCTCAAGGGCTGTACCTCGCCGGTCAGCGCCCTGATGCACCTCGACGCCCCTATTGATTTCGACGCCATCGACGGTGCTCCGGTTGACCTGCTGTTCGTGTTGCTGGTCCCGGAAGCCGCCACCGATGCGCACCTGGAGCTTTTGCGCCAGATTGCCAGCATGCTTGATCGCAAGGAAGTGCGCGAAAAATTGCGCAGCGCCCCGAGCAATGAAGCCTTGTACCAGGTTGTCCTGGACGAGCAGAACGGTCATTAATCATGCGCTTGATCATTGTCAGCGGCCGCTCCGGCTCAGGTAAAAGTACCGCGCTCGATGTCCTTGAAGACAGCGGGTACTACTGCATCGACAACTTGCCCGCCGGGCTGTTGCCCGAGCTGGCCGAACGAGCACTGATCCACACCGAGCTCGCGCAACCGCTGGTGGCCGTGTCGATTGACGCGCGCAACCTGCCAAGCCACCTGTCCCGTTTTCCGGAATTGCTGGAGGAAGTGCGCAGCCGTCACATCAAGTGTGACGTGCTGTACCTGGACGCCGACGAAGAAACCCTGCTCAAGCGGTTTTCCGAAACCCGTCGCCGCCATCCGCTGAGCAATGCCAATCGCTCGCTCGCCGAGGCAATTCAGGACGAGTCCAATCTGCTGGGTCCGATTGCCGACCTGGCTGACCTCAAGGTCAACACCACCAACCTGAACCTGTACCAGTTGCGCGATACCATCAAGCTGCGGCTGTTGAACCAGCCTGAGCCTGGCACCGCGTTCCTGGTGGAGTCTTTCGGCTTCAAGCGTGGCATGCCTGTGGATGCCGACCTGGTGTTCGACGTGCGCTGCCTGCCCAACCCTTATTGGAAACCAGAGTTGCGCGAGCAATCCGGGCTCGATCAACCGGTAGCCGAATACCTGGCCGCGCAACCGGACGTCGAGGAAATGTTCCAGGACATCTCCACCTACCTGCTCAAATGGCTTCCACGCTTTGCTGCCAGCAACCGCGCGTATGTCACCATAGCCATTGGCTGCACCGGCGGGCATCACCGCTCCGTCTACCTGACCGAACGTCTGGGCCAGGTTCTGCAACAATCCCTGAAGAACGTCCAGGTCCGCCACCGCGACCTCAGCTAAAGGATTCACATCGCGATGCCTGCTCTGGAAATTGAAATCATCAACAAGCTGGGCCTGCATGCCCGCGCGTCGGCGAAATTTGTCGGGGTCGCAGGAAAGTTCAAGGATTGCACCATCAGGGTAGGACGCACGCCGGAAACCACGGTGGACGGCAAGAGCATCATGGCAATGATGATGCTGGCGGCTGGCAAGGGCACCAAGATCCATTTGAGTACCGAAGGCGAAGAGGCGGACGAAGCGCTGGATGCGCTCGTAGCGTTGATCAACAACTACTTCGACGAAGGCGAGTAAAGAACAAGGTCAAGATTAAAAGATCGCAGCCTGCGGCAGCGCCTGCACGGGTACACGAACCCTGTGCGATCTTTTGATTTTCAAGCCAGCGCCGTATCCATCACCATCATCAAGCAAAACCCGATCAGCAACCCCAGGCTCGCCAGCTTGTCGTGACCATGACGTCGCGACTCGGGGATCACTTCGTGCGTAACCACCAGCAACATGGCCCCGGCCGCCAGTGCCAGCCCAAGCGGCAATAGCAGTTCGGCCAGGCTCACCAGCCACGCACACAGCAGCGCAAAAACCGGCTCAACCAAACCTGAAGCGGCACCGATCAGGAATGCCCTGACCCTCGACATCCCCGCCCCCGCCAACACCAGCGCAATCACCAGCCCTTCCGGCACATCCTGCAGCGCAATACCCATCGCCAGGCTATCGGCATCAGGCATGCCGCCCCCGGCTGACACGCCGACCGCCATGCCTTCGGGAATGTTATGGGCAATGATGGCAAACACGAACAGCCAGATCCTCGGCGCAATCGCCGGCCCCTCCTGCGCGCCTGCCAGCATTTCCGGGCAGGCCCCGGAGACCTTGCGGTCCACCAGATACAAACCCAAAGCGCCAAGCATGATACCAAGGCTGATCAGGCCACTGGCGGCCCAAGGCTTAAGCCCGAGGCTCTGCGCGGCGGAGATCCCAGGCACGATCAGCGAAAACGCCGTCGCCGCCAACATGACCCCCGCGCCGAAACCTAACAGCGTATCGCTGACGGCTTGCGGCATGCGGCGAATCACCAGCACCGGCACCGCGCCCAGCGCCGTACCCAGTGCGCAGATCGCCCCACCCTGCAATGCACGCAGCAGTTTCGGTTCAAGATCCAGCCACGCCAGCCCTTGGGCGACCAGCAAGGACATACCCGCCAACAATAACAGCGATCCGAATGCGTAACGAAACATCCGCCCACTTCCGATCGCCAGCGTTTCAGTGCCCATAATCAGCCTTGGTGGTTTTTCATTGGAGATTCAACCCTGGGCCGCCTTGTAGCGCGCCGCCACTTCAGGCCAATTGATTACGTTGTAGAACGCGTTGATGTATTCCGGGCGACGGTTCTGGTACTGCAGGTAGTAGGCGTGCTCCCACACGTCCAGGCCAAGGATGGGCGTGTTGCCATTCATGAGCGGACTGTCCTGATTGCCGCTGCTTTCCACCACCAGTTTTTTCTGCGGGGTCACACTCAGCCATGCCCAGCCACTGCCAAAACGGGTCAGCGCAGCCTTGGTGAACGCCTCCTTGAAACTGTCGAGCCCGCCCAGTTGCTCGTCGATTGCCTGGGCCAGCGCGCCGTCAGGGGCGCCGCCACCGTGCGGGGCCATGACTTCCCAAAACAGCGAATGGTTGGCATGACCACCGCCCTGGTTGATAACGGCGGCACGCAGTTTTTCCGGCAGCTGCTGGACGGCCGCCACCAGCTTTTCCACGGTCCATTCGGCGAATTCGGTGCCTTCGACGGCCGCGTTCAGATTATTGATATAGGTCTGGTGGTGCTTGGTGTAGTGGATCTCCATGGTCTTGGCATCAATGTGCGGTTCCAGGGCATCGTAGGCGTAGGGCAAGTCAGGCAGGGTAAAGGCCATGTTCAGTGAACTCCATGATGAAGAGGCGCAGGCCGGTTGGCAGTTGGAACGGCTTCGATGTGCAGCAGGCGGTGGGTCCGTGGGTATTCACCGTGTTCGCTGATGAAATTCAGCAGCTCGACATAGGTCTTGCTGCTCTGGCGCAGCGCCGCTTCGCGCAACGCTGGCGCCAGTCGCGTGTTCTGCATGGTCTGCAGCAACCGCTGGTGGATGGCACACAGGTATTCGGCGCTCTCCTCCGGCTGATTGAGCCGCAGGTGCAGGTCTGCAAGGTTGTGATGGGAGATGACGCAGGCTGCCACCGCTTCGTCGGCATCCGCCCAGCGCTCGAACAACACCTGGGCCAGTGCCAATGCCTGCAAGTAAGCCTCGCGCGCATCGACCAGTTCGCCCTGCATGAAACAGCGATTTGCTCTTTCGATCGTGCGTTTCCAGTGCTCCATGGTGAGCCTCCAAAACGGTAGCGGTGGTTACACGCCGCCTGCGGTGAGCGTTACCGGGTCAAGCAAAAGCTCGAGCTGGCTGCGCGTCAGGTCAGTGTGTTCAAGGGCGACATCAATCACCGGGCGGCCCTGCTGATAGGCCTTCTTGGCGATTTCAGCGGCTTTCTGGTAGCCAATGATCGGGTTCAGGGCCGTGACCAGGATCGGGTTGCGCGACAGCGCTTCCTTGAGCCTGGCTTCGTTGACCTTGAAGCTGGCAATGGCTTTTTCACCCAGCAGATGGCTGGAATTGGCCAGCAATTCGATGCTGCTCAGCAGGTTCTGGGCGATGATCGGCAACATCACGTTGAGCTCGAAATTGCCCGACTGACCGGCGATGGTGATGACCGTGTCGTTGCCGATCACTTGGGCGGCAACCATGGCGGTGGCTTCCGGTATGACCGGATTGACCTTGCCAGGCATGATCGAGGAGCCCGGCTGCAGCGCCTCGAGTTCGATTTCACCGAGACCGGCCAAAGGGCCGGAGTTCATCCAGCGCAGGTCGTTGGCGATCTTCATCAAGGTCACGGCGGTGGCTTTCAACTGGCCGGAAACACTGACGGCCGTATCTTGCGAGCCAATAAGCGCAAACAGATCCTGGCCCGGGGTGAACTCCACCAGGGTCAACTTGCTCAACTGTTCGCTGAAACGTACCGCGAATTCGGGATGGGCGTTGACCCCGGTGCCCACCGCCGTGCCGCCTTGAGCCACGGATTGCAGGCTCGGCAGCAAATCCTGCAGGTGCCCGACGTTGGCCTTGAGTTGCTGGGCCCAACCGTTGAGCACCTGGCTCATGCGCACCGGCATGGCATCCATGAGGTGCGTGCGACCGGTCTTGACGTGGTGGTGAACCTCTTCGGCCTTGCGCTCGATCACCTGCACCAGGCGGGTCAATGCCGGCAACAGTTGCTCATGCAGGGCCAGGGCAGCGCTGACATGGATGGTAGTCGGGATGATGTCATTGCTGCTCTGGCCGCAGTTGACATGGTCGTTGGGATTGACCGGCTCACCGAGCAGACGGCTGGCCAGGGTGGCGAGCACTTCATTGGCGTTCATGTTGGAACTGGTGCCCGAGCCGGTCTGGAAGATATCCACCGGGAAGTGCTGCATGAAGTCGCCCTCAAGCAAGCCTTGCGCCGCATCGACAATGGCTTTGCCCTGGGACTCGCTGATCTGCTTGAGCTCGACATTGGCGCGGGCCGCTGCAGCTTTGGCGAGGATCAATGCACGGATGAACTGCACCGGCATCGGCTTGCCGCTGATGGGGAAGTTGTCCACTGCGCGCTGGGTTTGCGCGCCGTACAGGGCGTCTACCGGGACGTTCAATTCGCCCATGCTGTCGCGCTCAATACGTGTCTTGTTCATCAGAAAATCCTTGCACCAGTTCGTCTAGAGGAATGGAGGGCTGCAACTCGCAGGTGGCCAGTTGCCAGGTGTAGCGTTGCCAGCGCTTGAGGCGGCATTTACACAAGGAGAGGCGTTCCAGGTCGCGCAGAGGACGCCAGGCCTGGTCAAGGCACAAGCTGCGCCAGTGCCAGGGCAGTGCGACGTCGGCGGCGGTATCAAGCAGCAAACGGAAAGAGGTTTCGGCTATGGTCCAGGGAGAAGTGGCCGTGCAACACGCCAGGTACCGGCCTTCGGCCAGGTAGTGCTCAATCAGGCGCGGCTCGTCAGGGTCCATTGCGCAACGGATCTGGCGACTCATCCAGCGCCAGCTTTCTTGATAGGGCTGCTCGTGCAAGGCAGAACTCATGATCCGGGCTCATTCGGTAATGAGATTTATTATTATATGATAATGATAACCAAAACAACCCCGAGATCCCGGATATCCCTCTGGGGAGCAAAGCTTGCTCCAACAGGCGTGCTTTACCTGCCGTGATATGCAGGCGAAAAAAAAGCACGCCATCCGGTTGGGTGGCGTGCCTTTAGTGTTGCAGCAAAAATATCAGCTGCCTGCGACGGTCATCCGCTCGATCAGCACCGACCCCGTGCGAATATTGCTGCGCAGTTCCAGGTCATTACCCACGGCAACGATCTGCTTGAACATGTCGCGCATGTTGCCGGCGATGGTCACTTCCTGGACCGCAAACTGGATTTCGCCGTTTTCAACCCAGTAGCCGGCAGCACCGCGGGAATAGTCGCCAGTGACCATGTTCAGGCCCTGCCCCATCAACTCGGTTACCAGCAGGCCGCGGCCCATGCGGCGCAACAAGGCTGCCTGGTCTTCGTCGCCATGGGTGACGAACAGGTTGTGCACGCCGCCGGCGTTGGCGGTGCTCGGCATCCCCAGCTTGCGACCGGAATAGGTGCCAAGGATGTACGACACCAGCTCGCCCTTCTCGACGAACGGCTTGGCATAGGTCGCGAGGCCATCGCCGTCGAACGCCGAACTGCCCATGGCGCGCATCAGGTGTGGACGCTCGTCGATGGTCAGCCATTGCGGGAACAGTTGCTGCCCCAAGGTGCCTTCCAAAAATGAAGATTTGCGATACAGGCTGCCGCCGGAGATCGCCGAAAGGAAACTGCCGAACAAGCCACCGGCAAGTTCGGCGGAGAACAGTACCGGCACTTCACAGGTTGGCACCGGGCGCGCGCCCAACCGGCTGGCAGCCCGCTGCGCGGCACGCTGGCCAATGCTCACCGGATCGGCCAGCAAATTGCCCTGGCGGCTGACGTCATACCAGTAATCGCGCTGCATCTGGCCATCGGCCTCGGCGATCATCACGCAGCTCAGGCTGTGGCGGGGCGATGCATAACCGCCAATGAACCCGTGGCTGTTGCCATAGACTCGGCAGCCCTGATGCGTGCTGAGGGTGGTACCGTCGGCGTTCTTGATCCGGCTGTCGGTTGCAAACGCCGCCGCTTCACAGCTAAGGGCCATCTCGATGGCCTGCTCCGGGGTAATGTCCCACTGGTGGAACAGGTCGAAATCCTTCAGGTCCTTGGCCATCAGCGCAGCATCTGCCAGGCCCGAGGCTTCGTCTTCGGAGGTGTGCCTGGCAATTGCCAGTGCGGCGGCCACGGTTTCCCGGATCGCCTCTGGCCCACTGGCCGATGTGCTGGCCGAGCCTTTGCGCTGACCGACGTACAAAGTGATGCCAAAGCCCTGGTCGCGGTTGAACTCAACAGTCTCGACCTCACGCTGGCGCACCGAAGTCGACAGGCCCTGCTCCAGGGATACTGCTACTTCACAGGCACTGGCGCCCTGGCGCTTGGCTTCAGCAATGATCTGCTCGACTTGTTCCTGCAGTGCCGGCAACGCTTGCGGGCCGACGCTTTCAACTGCACTCATGCTGTTCTCCACTCAAATTCTGCTTTCGGCGAGGGTCATCGAGCGACCGGGCCGGACAAGCGGCCCCCGACTGGTTATCATGGCGGCGTTTCTTTGCGGACGGCCACCATGGTTGATTCTTACGACGACTCCCTCGATACGGGAGAAAAAAGCAAATCCCAGGTTAAACGCGAGCTGCATGCTCTGGTTGACCTTGGCGAGCGCCTTACAACACTCAAGCCTGACTTGCTGGCAAAACTGCCGTTGACCGACGCCATGCGCCGGGCATTGGCCGATGCGCCCAAGCACACCGCGAATATCGCGCGTAAACGGCACCTGATGTTCATCGGCAAACTGATGCGCGACCAGGACACTGACGCCATTCTTGTTCTGCTCGATCAACTCGATGCCTCCACCCGGCAGTACAACGAACGTTTCCATGGCCTGGAACGCTGGCGCGATCGCTTGATCGCGGGCGACGATGCGGTCCTGGAGAAGTTCGTGCTCGACTACCCGGAGGCTGATCGCCAGCAGTTGCGCTCCCTGATCCGTCAGGCCCAGCACGAACTGGCGACCAACAAGCCGCCGGCATCGAGCCGTAAAATCTTCAAGTACATCCGTGAGCTGGACGAGACTCAACGCGGTTTGCGTTAAGTAGCGCACAACCCATCCGAGGTAGGAGCTGCCAAAGGCGGCGATCTTTTGATCTTGTAAAAGCAAAAGATCGCAGCCTGCGGCAGCTCCTGCACGGAACACGTGTTCCTTACGATCCTGTGCCACCCACAGTGATTGCATCAATCTTCAGCGTTGGCTGGCCGACACCGACCGGCACCGACTGCCCATCCTTGCCACAGGTTCCGACGCCGCTGTCCAGCGACAGGTCGTTGCCGACCATCGACACCTTGCTCATCGCCTCCGGCCCGTTACCGATCAGGGTTGCGCCTTTGACCGGCGCGGTAATCTTGCCGTCCTCGATCAGGTACGCCTCGCTGGTGGAGAACACAAACTTGCCACTGGTGATGTCGACCTGGCCACCGCCGAGGTTGGCGCAGTAGATGCCGCGTTTCACCGAGGCAATGATCTCCTGCGGATCACTCTCGCCTGCCAGCATGTAGGTATTGGTCATGCGCGGCATCGGCAGGTGCGCGTAGGATTCACGTCGACCGTTGCCAGTGCGGGCCACGCCCATCAGGCGCGCGTTGAGCTTGTCCTGCATGTAGCCCTTGAGCACGCCGTTTTCAATCAACGTGGTGCACTCGGTCGGAGTGCCTTCATCGTCGACGCTCAGCGAGCCGCGACGACCGGCCAGGGTGCCATCATCGACGATGGTGCACAGCTTGGAGGCAACCATCTCGCCCATGCGTCCGCTATAGGCGGAGCTGCCCTTGCGATTGAAGTCGCCTTCCAGGCCGTGACCAACCGCCTCGTGCAGTAACACACCGGACCAGCCCGAGCCCAGTACGACCGGCAAGGTGCCGGCCGGTGCCGGAATGGCTTCCAGGTTCACCAGCGCCTGACGCAGCGCTTCGCGGGCGTAGCCCATGGCGCGGTCATCACTGAGGAAATAACGGTAGTCGGTACGACCGCCGCCGCCATGGCCACCGCGCTCGCGGCGACCGTTCTGCTCGACGATCACGCTGACGTTGAAGCGCACCAGTGGACGTACATCCGCTGCCAGGCCGCCGTCGGTGGAAGCCACCAGAATGCGCTCCCACACACCGGCCATGCTCACAGTGACTTGCTGGATGCGCGGATCGAGAGCACGGGTTGCGACGTCGATGCGCTTGAGCAACTCGACTTTCTCGGCACGGCTCATCACTTCCAGCGGGTTATCCGGCCCGTACAACTGGGCGACGTCCTGGGTAGTAAAAGCCTGCACGCTGCCATTCTGGCCGGCACGGGAGATCGAACGCGCGGCACGGGCCGCTGCGCCCAGGGCTTCGAGGGTGATGGCGTTGCTGTAGGCAAAGCCGGTTTTTTCACCGGACTGCGCGCGCACGCCAACGCCCTGGTCGAGGTTGAAGCTGCCTTCCTTGACGATGCCGTCTTCCAGCGCCCAGGACTCGGAGATCTGTCCCTGGAAGTACAGGTCGGCGGCATCGATGCCCGGGCCGGCGAGATCGCCGAGCACACCTTGCAGGCTCTCGATGGTTACGCCGCCAGGTGCCAGGAGGTGTTCACTGACTGAGGACAACAACTCGCTCATATGCTTTGCGCCTTAAATTCGTTCATTGCGAGGCAGGTCGCTGTGCGCCCTGCGAGAAAAAGCGCCGGTGACTGGACACCGGCATCCGCGCCCTGATGGACGCCTGTTCGCTACTATCGCGCTCGGCCAGCAGCACGGCCTCGCCTTGATCCTGCTGGGCCAGCACACGCCCCCAAGGATCGATGATGGCGGCGTGCCCCCAGGTTTCGCGCGGTCCCGGATGAGTTCCACCCTGGGCTGCCGCGAGCACGTAACACTGTGTCTCGATGGCCCGTGCGCGAATCAGCACCTCCCAGTGCGCCGCGCCCGTCACCGCAGTGAAGGCTGAAGGTGCGGTAATCAACTCCGCGCCGGCAGCCCGCAATTCGCTGTACAGCTCTGGAAAACGCAGGTCATAACACACCGTCAGGCCGACCCGGCCGACTGGCGTATCCGCTACCACGACACCACTGCCATAAGCATAGTCATCGGATTCGCGATAACGCCCGCGGTTGTCTGCCACATCCACATCGAACAGGTGCAGCTTGTCGTAGCGCGCCACCGTCTCGCCCTGGTCATTGACCAGCAACGAGCAGGCGTGCACTTTGGCCGTTGGCTGATCCACCGGCGGCAGCGGCAATGTGCCGGCCACTATCCATAACTTGAGGTCGAGGGCGGTCTGTTTCAACCATGGCAGGATCGGACCTTCGCCCAACGCCTCGGCGCGCCCGATGTCAGCGATATCACGGCGGCCCATGGCGGCGAAGTTTTCTGGCAGCACGGCGAGGCGCGCGCCAGCTGCGGCGGCCTCTTCGAGCAAGCGGCGGGCCTGGGCCAGATTGGCCAGCACATCGCTTTGGCTGACCATTTGAATCACCGCAAATGACATGACGTATTCCTATCGTGAAATCGAAACATACCCCGTAGGAGCTGCCGCAGGCTGCGATCTTTTGATGTTGATTTTAAAATCGCCAAGGTCAAAAGATCGCTGCCTGCGGCAGCTCCTACAGGGGCCATGCTACTCCATCGAGCCTGGCTGATGATTTCAAAAAGGCTTGTCGAAAGTGATTTTCGGTTCTTTCCACGGCCCCTTGACGGTGTACTTGACGCTGGCGAAACGCGCCACGCGGTCGCCGATCAACTTGTCGATCAGGAACAGCGCGCCGCCGATGGCCGGTGCGCCGACAATCAGCGCGGCAATTGGCAGGTTATTGGTCACCGGCAAGGTCACCAGCAACTTGGCATCAACCTTGTCGCCCACCAGGTCCAGGGTGCCGTTCAACTCGATGTTGCTCGATGGGCCAGTCATCAGGATCGGCTCGCGGGTGACGAAGACCCCATCACTTGCGACCAGCAGTCCCTTGACCCGATCGTAGCTCAAGCCTTTGCCGAACAGGTCGGAAAAGTCCAGGCGCAGGCGACGGCCGATGGAGTTGAAGTTCAGCAGGCCAAATACCCGCAACGCCTGGGCGCCGCCATCAACTTCGACGAACTGGCCTTTGTTCAGCGACGCATCGAGGGTGCCGGAGAAGCGCTTGGTGGCCAGCCAGGCTGGCGAACCAGGCCAGCGACCGTCGACGTCCATGTGAAAGTTTTCACTGGTGACACTCGGCGCGAATCCCCAACCCTTCAGTACGTCGGCGAGATTCTTGCCGCTGATCCGACCCTTGTACCAGCTGCTCGATGCGCCCGGTGTGCCTTCCCAGCCACCGCTGCCCTGCAGCAGGATGCCCTTGAGGCCCAGGTCCAGGGTGTTGAGGGCAATGCCTTTGGCTGTGGGGCGGACCTTCAGCGACCAGGCGCCAACCAGGTCCTTGCCCTGGAACAGCTGGTTGATCGTGACATCCAGCGCCGGAATCTTTGTCGGGTCCACGGTGGCCAGCGGGTCCGGCGAGTTCTCATCGGCGAGGACCGTCGGATCGGGCGCTGGCAACTTCACGTACTGCAGGTTGATGGCAATCGGCGCACCTTTGGCGTCAGGGATGGCGACCGTGCCCTTGACCTGCTGGCTGTCGAGCTGCAAAGCCCACGAGGCCGGCCTGCGGTTCAACTGCACCGATGCCTGATCCAGCGTCGTGCCCATGGCGGTGAGTTTGCCGATCTTCAGGTCGGCGCTGCTGAGCAACTGCTTGGCACTGCCGCCAGGATCCTTGCCGGCATATTTGTCTGCCAGGTCCTTCCAGGGCCCGACGTCCAGTTCCGATAGCGAACCGCGCACTCGCAGGCCCTTGGCACCCGGCACGACGGCCTGACCGCCACCCAGCAGCAGTTCGCCACGACCTTCGGCGAAATTGCTGACGGGCGCTTCATAGGTGAAGTTCGCCAGCTCGCCGTAATTGACCCAGTAACGCCGATCCTCACCCTGCAGGGTCATGCGGAACGTGGTGTCGCGCCCCACATTCGCCGCCATGCCAAACGGCGCAGGCAGATCGATGGCAACGCCCTTGAGGTTGGAGCTGACCAGTAACTGGCTGTCGGCTCCGCCAAGGTTGAGTTGCAGTTGATAGGGAATCACACCGGTGACCGGCAACGGCTGGGTCACGCTCAACCAGTCAGTGAGTTTTTTCACCTCGACCTGGCCCGCCGCCATCACCCGGGTTTTGAGATTGCCGGCACTGCCATCGGCAAAGATCTGCGCGGAGACCGGCTTATCAAAGGCCCGTGCCGTGATGTTCTGACCGCTAAGGCCCTTGGTGCTGTCGAAGCGGAAATCACCCTTGAGCTGGGTCAATTCCAGCGCCGGCTCGCTCAATTTCAGGCGCGCCTTGGCGGTCTTGAAGTCGACCAGGATTTTCGGCAGCTCGCCCTTGGCCAGCGGAATATCCAGCTTCAGCTTGCCCTGCAGGTCGCCCTCGCCTTCCCAGCCGGCAAAGGTCTGCGCGGTACCGATCGGCGCGGTCTGGAGAATTTTCAGGCCATCGCCCAGCCCCCCGGCAAAAGCGCCGTCGAGCAGCAGGTGACTGCTTTTGCCGGCAGCCGCATGGGGAATTTCGACGTAGATATCGCGAACCTGGGTGTCGAGCAACTGCCCTTTGCTGGCAAGAATCCGCACCCCGCTGTCCTCGATGAACACATCGCCACTGACCTTGCTGACATGCGGCCAGCCTGGCTGGAAGGCCAGTTCTGTGTCATGAACCTTGAAGAACAGGCTGATGCTGCGATCGGCTTCTGCAGCGCCGTGGGCCAGCGAGCCCTGGTACTGGAAGAAACCTTCGTCTACCGCGCCCCTGAGAATCGCGGTGCGCAGCCATTCGTCCAGCGCCGGGCTCAATACCGTCGGCAGGTACTTGGCAGTGTATTTACCATCACCGTCCACCAGGCCGACCCGCAGGTCCATGTAATCTTCCTGGGAATGATCGAAATGCAGGCGGATCAGGAAGTCGCCGGCAATCTTGCCCTCCTCGCCCAACACCTTCAGGTAGGGCGCGGTCAGGGTGAAGGCTTCTTTATCAATTTTCCAGGTCAGCTTGGCGTTGGCCTGGAGGTACTGCCAGGGCTTGGCGAAGATCGGGTCCAGGTGCAGGGAAAAGTCCTTGCTGTCCATGCGCAACTCGCCCTGCCCCAGGTCGCCACTGATACTGCCACTGACATTTCGCGCCGCCGGTGCACCGTGATAGGCATTGAAGCCTACCCGGTCGAGGTTGGCGGCAAAGCTGATTTTGCTGTCGTCCGTGGCCGCTGGCCGGAAGTCGAGCAGTACATTACGCAGGCTACCCGTCACTTTAAGTCGCTCGACCGCCGTGGCGACGCCTTCAGGCAAGGGGCCCAGCGCATTCAACAGCGGCGTGAGCGGCGTAAGGTCGAGGCGATCGGCCTGCAGGTGCCACAGTTCCGGGGTGTTATCACTGGCCCCGCTCTGCTTGAGTTGCAGGCGCGATTCCCAACGAGTTTCGCCGAAGTTCATGGCCAAGGAGTCGAGTGTGACCAGCGCACCCGCAGCGTCACGCTGGAAATAGGCGTTGAGTGCCAGGTTGCTGATCTGGATCGGCTTGCGCTCGGCGTAGGCACCTTTGATTTGCGGCGCGTTCAGACGCACGGCAGCGCTCTGCAGCGCGCCCTTGCTCCAGTTTACCCACAGCTCGCCGCCGGCCTTGATCTCGGTGAAATTCCAGTGCCGGGTCAGACGCTCCGGCAGCCACTTCGACCAGTCACTTTGCGGCAGGCTGAGATAGGCGTCCGCTGCACCGTTCTTCCAGTCGCTGGCCTGCAGCCGAGTGCGCAGGCTCAGGGCCAATGGCTGGCCATCCGGCAATGTCAGCCGGGCATCGAGCCGCTGTCGGGAGCTGCCGGTCTTGAGGCTCATGCCGACATACGTCAGGGTGAGCGGCACATGATCCAGCGGCTGCAAGGTCACCTGGCTATCAAGGACCGAAAGCTGCTGGACCAACTGCATGCGGTTGAGCAGTTGTTCAGGGTCCAGCGGCTGATCCTGCTGGACGGGCAATCCTTCCAGCGCCCAATGGCCATCCTCGCCTTCCTTGAGGCTGATCTTCAGGCCGTTGAGTTCGAGATGGGCCAGGCGTACTTCGCGGGCCAGCAGGCTGGCCCAGATATCCGGCACCGCGCGCACCTGGTCCAGGCGCAGAGCGTTTGCCCCTTCGCCGAGCATCACGTCATGGGCCAGCAGGATCGGCGCAAAACCGCTCCAGTTACCTTCCAGTTTACCGATGTGCAGCGGCATACCCAACGCAGTGCTGGCCTTGGCCTCGACCTCGGCCCGGTATTCGGCCACCAGCGGCGTCAGTTCCCGCCCAAGGCTGACGTAGAGCGCCATCAGCACCAAAGCCAACGCGCACAGGCCCAGACCCCAGCGGGTCAGTGCGGCCAAAATGCGTGTCAGACGGTCCATGTCAGTTGGCTCCCATGGCGTTAAAACTGCAGAAAGCTGAGGCCAGCTGTTCCAGGTGATTGACGACGTAAGGGTTCAGAGCAGCACCACGTCGTATTGTTCCTGTGAATACATGGTTTCCACCTGAAACCGGATGGTGCGGCCGATAAATCCTTCGAGTTCGGCGACATTGCCGGACTCCTCATCCAGCAGGCGGTCGACAACTTTCTGGTTCGCCAATACACGATAGCCTTCGGCCTGATAGGCGCGAGCCTCCCGCAGGATTTCCCGGAAAATTTCATAGCAGACGGTTTCCGGCGTCTTCAGCTTGCCCCGGCCCTGGCAGCTGCTGCAAGGTTCGCACAGCACCTGTTCGAGACTTTCACGGGTACGCTTGCGGGTCATCTGCACCAGGCCCAGCTCGGTGATGCCGATGATGTTGGTCTTGGCGTGGTCGCGCTCCAGCTGTTTTTCGAGGGTACGCAGGACCTGGCGCTGGTGCTCTTCGTCTTCCATGTCGATGAAGTCGATGATGATAATCCCGCCCAGGTTGCGCAGGCGCAGTTGACGAGCGATAGCGGTGGCCGCTTCCAGGTTGGTCTTGAAGATGGTTTCTTCGAGGTTGCGATGCCCGACAAAAGCCCCGGTGTTGACGTCGATGGTGCTCATGGCTTCCGCCGGATCGACCACCAGGTAACCACCGGATTTTAGCGGGACCTTGCGCTCGAGGGCCTTCTGGATTTCATCTTCGACGCCGTACAGGTCGAAAATCGGCCGTTCACCCGGGTAGTGCTCCAGGCGATCAGCAATTTCCGGCATCAATTCAGCGACGAACTGCGTGGTTTTCTGGAAAGTTTCCCGAGAGTCGATGCGGATTTTTTCGATCTTCGGGCTGACCAGGTCGCGCAAGGTGCGCAGCGCCAGGCCAAGGTCTTCGTAGATCACGCTCGGCGCGCCGATGGTCTTGATCTGCTCGTTGATCTGATCCCAGAGCCTGCGCAGGTAACGGATGTCCATGAGGATTTCATCGGCACCGGCACCTTCTGCAGCCGTGCGCAGAATGAAGCCGCCCGCTTCCTTGATCCCTTCCCTGGCCACGCAGTCGGTGACTACCTGCTTGAGCCGTTCACGCTCGCCTTCGTCCTCGATTTTCAGGGAGATGCCGACATGTGCCGTACGCGGCATGTACACCAGGTATCGCGACGGAATCGAGAGCTGGGTGGTCAGGCGTGCGCCTTTGGAGCCGATCGGGTCCTTGGTGACCTGCACCACCAGGCTCTGGCCTTCGTGAACCAGTGCGCTGATGCTCTCAACCGCAGGCCCTTCGCGCAGGGAAATCTCCGAGGCATGGATGAACGCTGCCCGATCAAGGCCGATGTCGACAAAAGCCGCCTGCATCCCCGGCAATACCCGAACGACCTTGCCCTTGTAGATGTTGCCGACAATCCCGCGCTTTTGAGTGCGCTCGACGTGAACCTCTTGCAGAACACCGTTTTCAACCACCGCCACGCGCGATTCCATCGGCGTGATGTTGATCAGGATCTCTTCACTCATGGCAGGGTCTCGTTCAGGCATTTTCACGATAATGGCCGCATCTTGTCAGTACGACGCTCAGAGCGCGTTAAGGGTTTGCCAACAGGGTATGCCGAAATGGCCCAGCAGTTCTGCGGTTTCGCACAGTGGCAAGCCAACCACCGCCGAGTAGCTGCCATCCAGCCCCGCCACGAACACCGCGCCGAGCCCCTGGATGCCATAACCGCCGGCCTTGTCACGGGGTTCGCCGCTGGCCCAGTAGGCCGCCGCTTCTGGCGCTTCAATGCGGCGAAAACGTACCAGGCTACGGATCACCCGGGATTCGCAACGCGCGCCATCCAGCACGGCGATACCTGTCAGAACTTCATGCTCGCGACCGGACAACATCATAAGCATGGCGCATGCGTCAGCTTCGTCCACCGGCTTGCCAAGAATTTTCCCGTCCAGCACTACGGCGGTGTCGGCACCCAGCACGCAATAATCTGCGGCGCACACGACAGCATCACGCCCGGCCTCGGCCTTGCCTCGCGCCAGGCGCTCGACGTAGGCCGAAGGGGATTCGTCATTCAAGGGGGTTTCATCGATGTCCGCACTGATGGCGGAAAACGGCACGCCAATCTGCGTGAGCAACTCACGCCGACGTGGCGAGCCTGAGGCGAGAAATAGCTGTTTCATCACGACATCTCCCTGTCCAGTACACCCGTGCGGGCAAATGCCTGACCGATTTAGTTGATCTTGTAGCGTCGACGCAGCCCGCGCAAACCGTAGCTGATCCACGGCCACAGCAGGGCACTGACCAGAGCGGGCAATACCAGCGCCAGTGTCGGCTGGCGATTACCGGTGAGGGCGCTGAGCCATAGCTGAACCAGTTGGGCCAGGCCGAAGATCACCAGTATCACCAGGCTCTGCTGCCACATAGGGAACATCCGCAGGCGTTGTTGCAGCGACAGCACCAGAAAGGTGATGAGCGTGAGAATCAAGGCGTTCTGGCCCAGCAGCGTGCCATAGAGCACGTCCTCGGCCAGACCCAGGCACCATGCGGTGACCATGCCGACTTTCTGCGGCATCGCCAGTGCCCAGAAGGCCAGCAGCAATGCCAGCCACAATGGGCGCAGGATTTCCATGAACTGCGGCAGCGGTGAAACGCTGAGCAGCATGCCGATGGCGAAGGTCAGCCAGACGATCCAGCCGTTTCGGGATGCAGTCGTACCGACCATTATTCTCGTCCCCCAGTGTTAGCCGGTGCAGAGACAGGCGGTTTGGCAGCAGGCCTGGTGACCGGCGGCTTTGTCACCACAGGCTTCACCGGGGTCGTGGCGGCAGGCGCCACCGGCGCGACGACCGCCGGCACAGCGGGAGCCGCAGGCGCAGCTGCTGCTGCTGCCGGGACTATGGCGGGTTTGGGCACCGTGGCAGGAATCATCGGGCCGCCACCGTACTGGTCCAGGGTTTCCTGGGCCTGGGCCGCTTCATTGGCACGCTCTTCGGCCGTGCGCCCGTCGCTGAACACCAGCAGCAGGTAACGGCTGCGGTTCAATGCGGCGGTGGGCACGGCGCGAACGATGGCAAATGGCTGGCCGGAGTCATGGATTACTTCCTTGACCGTCGCCACCGGGTAACCGGCCGGGAACCGCTGGCCCAAGCCGGAACTGACCAGCAGGTCGCCTTCCTTGATGTCGGCCGTATCGGCCACATGGCGCAGTTCCAGGCGTTCCGGGTTACCGGTGCCGCTGGCGATTGCGCGCAGGCCGTTGCGATTGACCTGCACCGGAATGCTGTGGGTGGTATCGGTCAGCAGCAACACGCGGGAGGTATAGGGCATCAACTCGACGACCTGCCCCATCAGGCCACGGGCATCGAGTACCGGCTGGCCGAGGACCACGCCATCGCGCTCACCCTTGTTGATGATGATGCGATGGGTGAAGGGATTGGGGTCCATGCCGATCAACTCGGCCACTTCGACTTTTTCGTTGACCAGGGCCGAGGAGTTAAGCAACTCGCGCAGCCGAACGTTCTGCTCGGTCAGGGCGGCAAGCTTTTGCATGCGCCCCTGCAGCAGCAGGTTTTCGGTCTTGAGTTTTTCGTTTTCGGCGACCAGTTCGGTGCGGCTGCCAAACTGACTGGCCACACCCTGCCATAACCGCTGCGGCAGGTCGGTGATCCAGTAGGACTGCATCAGCACCAGCGACATTTGGCTACGCACTGGCTTGAGCAGTGTGAAGCGGGCATCGACCACCATCAGCGCGACCGATAGCACGACCAGCACCAACAAGCGCACGCCCAGTGAAGGCCCTTTGGTGAAAAGCGGTTTAATAAGCCGCTCCTCCCAGGCAAATGTTTTGTTTATTCATACGGCAGACCGGCCTGGATGCAGACTGACAGAAGATAAACGCCAACAGGCAGCACTGCAAAGTGCTGCCTGTGCGCTCAACAGCATAGATGCAACCCCGCGACTTATTCGCTGGAGAGCAGGTCCATGGTGTGTTTATCCATCATTTCCAATGCACGGCCACCGCCGCGAGCAACGCAGGTCAACGGGTCTTCGGCAACGATCACCGGCAGGCCGGTTTCCTGAGCCAGCAACTTGTCGAGGTCACGCAGCAGGGCGCCACCACCGGTCAGCACAAGGCCACGCTCGGCGATGTCGGAAGCCAGTTCCGGAGGCGATTGCTCCAGTGCGCTTTTCACTGCCTGAACGATGGTAGCCAAGGACTCTTGAAGAGCTTCCAGCACTTCGTTGGAGTTCAGGGTGAAAGCACGTGGCACGCCTTCAGCCAGGTTGCGACCGCGAACATCGACTTCGCGAACTTCGCCGCCCGGGTAGGCCGTACCGATTTCCTGCTTGATGCGCTCGGCGGTGGACTCGCCGATCAGGCTGCCGTAGTTGCGACGCACGTAGGTGATGATCGCTTCGTCGAAGCGGTCGCCGCCAACCCGTACGGATTCGGCATAGACCACACCGTTCAGGGAGATCAGCGCGATTTCAGTGGTACCGCCACCGATGTCGACCACCATCGAACCGCGAGCTTCCTCTACCGGCAGGCCGGCGCCGATCGCAGCAGCCATCGGCTCTTCGATCAGGAACACTTCACGGGCACCGGCACCCAGGGCCGATTCACGGATGGCACGACGCTCAACCTGGGTGGATTTGCATGGAACGCAGATCAGCACTCGCGGGCTAGGCTGCAGAAAGCTGTTTTCATGAACCTTGTTGATGAAGTACTGCAGCATCTTTTCGCAGACGCTGAAGTCGGCGATTACGCCGTCTTTCATCGGACGAATGGCAGCAATATTTCCTGGAGTACGGCCGAGCATACGCTTGGCCTCGGTGCCGACGGCCACGACACTTTTCTGGTTACCGTGTGTCCGAATGGCCACAACCGATGGCTCATTCAGAACGATTCCGCGCTCGCGCACGTAAATAAGGGTGTTGGCAGTGCCCAGGTCAATGGAAAGATCGCTGGAAAACATGCCACGCAGTTTCTTGAACATGGGGAAAGGACCCTAGGCAACGCGTGGGTAAAAAAGTGCGGCAAACTCTAACAACGACAGGGATTTTGGGCAAGGCGCCAATATGTTAAATTGGCCGCTTTTCTGTGCACCAACCCCCACAATCGCGGCCTTATGACCGTAGAAATGCGGTAGTGTTCCGACAATCTAACACACGGACGCCGTCCGTTCTGTTTTCCACTGGAGATTCCCATGGCGCTTGAACGCTCCGACGTGGAAAAAATCGCTCATCTGGCCTGCCTTGGCCTCAATGATGCCGATCTTCCACACATCACTTCGGCCCTGAACAGCATTCTCGGGCTGGTCGACGAAATGCAGGCGGTCAATACCGACGGTATCGAGCCGCTCGCCCACCCACTGGAAGCCAGCCAGCGCCTGCGCGCGGACGTCGTGACCGAGACCGATCATCGCGAGGCCTACCAGTCCATCGCACCAGCGGTCGAAAACGGCCTGTACCTGGTTCCGAAAGTCATCGACTAAAGGGAAAGAGCCTGCAATGCATCAAATGACTCTGGCCGAGATCGCCCGCGGACTCGCCGACAAAAAGTTTTCTTCCGAAGAGCTGACCAAGGTCCTGCTGGCGCGTATCGCCCAGCTCGATCCACAGCTCAACAGCTTCATCAGCCTCACCGAGGACCTCGCGCTGCAGCAGGCCAAAGCCGCTGACGCCCGCCGGGCCAATGGTGAGAGCGGCGCCCTGCTTGGCGCGCCGATCGCCCACAAGGACCTGTTCTGCACCCAGGGCATCCGCACCAGCTGCGGCTCGAAGATGCTCGACAACTTCAAGGCGCCGTACGATGCCACCGTGGTTGCCAAGCTGGCCGCTGCCGGGGCCGTGACCCTGGGCAAGACCAACATGGACGAATTCGCCATGGGGTCGGCCAACGAGTCGAGCTACTACGGCGCGGTGAAAAACCCGTGGAACCTGGAACACGTACCGGGCGGTTCGTCCGGTGGTTCAGCTGCGGCCGTTGCCGCGCGCCTGCTGCCGGCCGCCACCGCGACCGACACCGGCGGCTCCATTCGTCAGCCGGCCGCGTTTACCAACCTCACAGGCCTTAAACCGACGTACGGTCGTGTTTCGCGCTGGGGCATGATCGCTTACGCCTCCAGTCTCGACCAGGGCGGTCCGCTGGCACGCACCGCCGAAGACTGCGCGATCCTGCTGCAAGGCATGGCCGGTTTCGATGCCAATGACTCCACCAGCATCGACGAGCCCGTGCCGGATTACAGCGCCAGCCTCAACGGCTCGCTGCAAGGGCTGCGCATCGGCGTGCCGAAGGAATACTTCAGCGCCGGTCTGGACCCGCGGATCGCCGAGCTGATCCACAACAGCATCAAGGAGCTGGAGAAGCTCGGTGCCGTGATCAAGGAAATCAGCCTGCCGAACATGCAGCACGCGATTCCTGCGTACTACGTGATCGCCCCGGCAGAAGCCTCCTCCAACCTGTCGCGTTTCGACGGGGTGCGTTTCGGCTATCGCTGCGAAGACCCGAAAAACCTGATCGACCTGTACAAGCGTTCCCGCGGTGAAGGTTTCGGCCCGGAAGTGCAGCGCCGCATCATGGTCGGCGCCTACGCGCTGTCGGCCGGCTACTACGACGCCTATTACCTGAAGGCGCAGAAGATCCGCCGCCTGGTGAAAAACGACTTCATGGCCGCCTTCAACGAGGTCGACATCATCCTCGGCCCAACCACGCCGAACCCGGCCTGGAAGCTCGGCGCCAAGAACAGTGACCCGGTCGCTGCCTACCTGGAAGACGTCTACACCATCACCGCCAACCTCGCCGGCTTGCCGGGCTTGTCCATGCCGGCCGGTTTCGTCGATGGCCTGCCGGTGGGCGTGCAACTGCTTGCCCCGTATTTCCAGGAAGGCCGCTTGCTCAACGTTGCGCACCAGTATCAGCTGAACACTGACTGGCACACCCGCACCCCAACCGGCTTCTGAGGAGAAACACATGCAATGGGAAGTCGTGATCGGGCTGGAGATTCATACCCAGCTCACCACCCGGTCGAAAATTTTTTCCGGTAGCTCCACCACTTTCGGTTCCGAGCCGAACACCCAGGCCAGCCTGGTTGACCTCGGCATGCCTGGCGTCCTGCCGGTACTGAACCAGGAAGCGGTGCGCATGGCGGTGATGTTTGGCCTGGCCATCGATGCCGAAATCGGCCAGCACAACGTGTTCGCCCGTAAAAACTACTTCTATCCGGACCTGCCCAAGGGCTACCAGATCAGCCAGATGGAACTGCCGATTGTCGGCAAGGGCCACCTGGACATCGCCCTGGAAGACGGCACGGTCAAGCGCGTCGGCATCACCCGGGCGCACCTGGAAGAAGACGCCGGTAAAAGCCTGCACGAAGAGTTCAATGGCGCCACCGGCATCGACCTGAACCGCGCCGGCACGCCGCTGCTGGAAATCGTTTCCGAGCCGGACATGCGCAGTGCCAAGGAAGCCGTGGCTTACGTCAAGGCTGTCCACGCACTGGTGCGTTACCTGGGCATCTGCGATGGCAACATGGCCGAAGGTTCGCTGCGTTGCGACTGCAACGTGTCGATCCGTCCGAAGGGCCAGGCCGAGTTCGGCACGCGCTGCGAAATCAAGAACGTCAACTCGTTCCGTTTCATCGAGAAGGCGATCAACACCGAAGTGCAGCGTCAGATCGAGCTGATCGAAGACGGCGGCAAAGTGATCCAGCAGACCCGCCTGTACGATCCTAACAAGGACGAAACCCGTCCGATGCGCAGCAAGGAGGAAGCCAACGACTACCGTTACTTCCCGGATCCGGACCTGCTGCCAGTGGTCATCGAGGACTCGTTCCTCGACGACGTGCGCATGACCCTGCCGGAATTGCCGCCGCAGAAGCGCGAGCGTTTCCAGGAGCAGTTCGGTCTGTCGGTCTACGACGCCAGCGTCCTGGCCACCAGTCGCGAACAAGCCGATTACTTCGAGAAAGTCGTGAGCATCAGCGGCGACGCCAAGCTGGCGGCCAACTGGGTGATGGTTGAGCTGGGCAGCCTGTTGAACAAGCAGGGCGTGGACATTGACCAGTCGCCGGTCTCGGCCGAGCAACTGGGCGGGATGCTGCTGCGCATCAAGGACAACACCATCTCCGGCAAGATCGCCAAGGTGGTCTTTGAAGCCATGGCCAACGGCGAAGGCAGCGCAGACGAGATCATCGACAAGCGCGGCCTCAAGCAAGTAACCGACACCGGTGCGATCTCGGCGGTGCTGGACGAGATGCTCGCGGCCAACGCCGAGCAGGTCGAACAATACCGCGCGGCAGACGAAGCCAAACGCGGCAAGATGTTCGGCTTCTTCGTCGGCCAGGCCATGAAGGCCTCCAAAGGCAAGGCCAACCCGCAACAGGTCAACGAACTGCTGAAAAGCAAGCTCGAAGGCTGATGAGAATGGAGCCAGCCTTCAAATCTGGCTCGACTCCTTGTGGGAGCCAGCCTGCTGGCGATAGCGGTCTGACATTCACCCTATCCGTGTCTGACACTCCGCAATCGCCAGCAGGCTGGCTCCCACATTTGTTTTCGGGAAACCTTGAATGAAGCGTCTACTCGGCCTTTGCGCCCTGCTCTCTCTGTTGGCCGGTTGCGCCAGCAACGACATCATCGATCCACACGGCTACGACAAAACCGGCACGGCTTCGTATTACGGCGCCAAACACCAAGGTAAACGCACCGCCAGTGGCGAGCGTTTCAACAAGAATTCCCTGACCGCAGCCCATCGCCAACTACCCTTCGGTACGCGGGTGAAGGTCACCAACCTGAGCAACGACAAGTCTTGCGTGGTCCGCATCAATGACCGCGGGCCGCACACCCGTGGGCGACTGATTGACCTTTCCCACGAGGCTGCCGCACGCCTGGGCATGCTCAGAAGCGGGACCGCCCGGGTGCGTGTGCAAGCCCTCGACGACTGACAGCTGGAGCGCCGACCATTTTCGGACTTGCAGATTTGCCCCTGATCAACGTGATTGAATTGCTCAGCGGCCTGGTTCTACTGATCGCCGGCGCCGAGCTGATGGTGCGGGCCGCCGTACGCCTGGCCGCACGCCTGCACGTGCGGCCGCTGATCATCGGCCTGACCATCGTCGCCCTCGGCAGCAGCGCACCACAAATGGCCATCAGCCTGCAGGCGACCCTGGCACAGAACGTCGACATCGCAGTGGGCAGCGTCATCGGCAGCAGCATTTTCAACATCCTGGTAACGCTTGGCCTGTCGGCGCTGATTATCCCGCTGCGGGTGTCCCGGCAGTTGGTGCGCCTGGATATTCCACTGATGATCGGCGCCAGCCTGCTGGTCTTCATACTCGCCTGGAATGAAGAACTGACCCGCTTCGACGGCATGGTGCTGCTGGCCGCGCTGATGGTGTACCTGGGCCTGTTGTTGCGCCAGTCGCGCCACTCGACGCGGCCGCCACCTCACGATGAAACTCGCCAGGCGCCCTGGTTCAGCAGCCTGCTGATGATCGTCGCCGGCCTGGGGATGCTGGTGTATGCCGGCCACTTGCTACTGGGCGCTGCGGTCGCGGTCGCGACTGATCTTGGGCTCTCGGAACGGATCATCGGCCTGACCATCGTGGCCATCAGCACTTCCCTGCCGGAATTGGCCACCTCGTTGATTGCGGCCTTGCGCGGCCAGCGTGAAATTGCCGTGGGCAACGTCATTGGCAGCAACCTGTTCAACCTGCTGGGCGTGCTCGGCGTCACGGCGCTGATTGCTCCGACGCCCTTGTCGGTCTCGCCCAACGCCCTGGATTTCGACCTGCCGGTGATGCTCGGCGTCGCGGCGCTATGCCTGCCAATCTTCTACTCCGGTTACCGGGTGACGCGTGCCGAAGGCCTGGTTTTCCTGGGGCTGTACCTGGCCTACGGCCTGCATGTGGTGTCCTTCACCACCGGCATGCCGCTGGCCGGCAAGCTTGAACACCTGATGCTGTTTTTCGTCCTGCCGGCCCTGGGGGCGTTTGTACTGCTTACGTCACTGCTCGCCTGGCGTCGCCAACACCACAAAAAGGAAGTGCCATGACCGACAATAAAAAACCCGGCGTTGAAGTGCGTCGGCAAGTGATGGGCGATGCTTTTGTCGATCGCGCACTGGGCAATGCCACCGATTTTACCCAGCCGCTGCAGGACTTCGTCAACGAGCACGCATGGGGCAGCGTATGGAATCGCGAGGGCCTGCCGCTGAAAACCCGCAGCCTGATCACCCTTGCCGCGCTGACCGCACTCAAGTGTCCGCAGGAATTGAAGGGGCACGTGCGCGGGGCGTTGAACAATGGCTGCACAGTGGAAGAGATTCGCGAGGCGCTGTTGCATTGTGCGGTGTATGCAGGAGTACCGGCGGCCATCGATGCGTTCAGGGCGGCGCAGGAAGTGATTGATACTTACCAGAAGCCGGAATGAATATTCGAAAGTTGTGGTGACAGGTCTGCCGCCATCGCGAGCAGGCTCGCTCCCACAGGGGAATGCATTCCAAATGTGGGAGCGAGCCTGCTCGTGATGAGGCCCTGGAGAACGCCGCAACCCCCTGGGCTAAATCCACCCGCCCCACTGCAACAAAAAGATCCCGACATTGGTGGTCACCGCCGCCATCAACGTGGTGATGACAATGATCGCTGCCGCCAGCTCATGGTTGCCATTGGCCTGGCGAGCCATGACAAAACTGGCTGCAGCGGTCGGGCTGCCGAAGTACAGGAACAAAATCCCCAGTTCCGCCCCGCGAAACCCCCACAGCCACGCGCCCAGCGTCGCCAGTACCGGCAGGCCGATCATCTTGACCAGGCTGGAACTGAGCGCCATCGAGCCACTTTTTCGCATCGCTGCCAGCGAAAGGGTGCCGCCAATGCAGATCAGGGCCAGGGGCAAAGTGGTCTGCGCCAGGTACTGCCCGGAGGTTTCCAGCCAGCCCGGCAGGCCGATCTTGAAATAGGCAAAGGGTGCCGCTGCAATCACGCTGATGATCAACGGGTTGATCATCACGCTCTTGAAGATACTCCAGGGGTCGGACTTGATCACCGGGCTGTACACCGCCAGGACGATAGTCGAGAGGGTGTTGTAGAACAGGATCACCAGCGCCGCGAGAATCGCCCCAAGGGAAATCCCGTAGTCGCCGTACATGCTCGCCGCCAGCGCCAGGCCGATCACCCCGTTGTTACCGCGGAATGCGCCCTGGGTGTAGATCCCGCGATCTTCCCGCGGACATTTCCAGATCGCCCAGCCCCAGGCGATGGCGAAACACACCAGTGTCGCCACCGAGAAATAGATCAGCAGTTCCGGTTGCAGGGCGGCATGCAGGTCGGCATGCAGGATGCCCAGGAACAGCAGCGCCGGCATGGTGACGTTGAACACCAGGGCCGATGCGGTGTGGATAAAGTTGTCGTTGATCCAGTCGATGCGTTTGAGCAGCACACCCAGAAACAGCATGGCAAACACCGGGGCGGTGATGTTCAGGGTTTCGAGGAAGATTGCCAGCATGCCGGAATTAACCTTGGGTGAGCGTCGTTAGGTGGCTAATGATAAGCCACCCCGAGCACATTAAGATCAAAAGATCGCAGCCTGCGGCAGCTCCTACAGAGTATTCCAATGTAGGAGCTGCCGCAGGCTGCGATCTTTTTCAGGCAACTCGGCCTCAGGTAATCGGCGCTGGGTTGAACAAGGTGATGTCGTTATGCAGCTTGTGCTGCTCGGCCCATGTCTGTTTCTTGCCGCTGGCAACATCCAGGTAATAGCGGAACAACTCCCACCCCAGGTCCTCGATCGAAGCCCGCCCTGTCGCAATCCGCCCGGCGTCGATATCGATGAGGTCAGGCCAGCGTTGCGCCAGCTCGGTGCGGGTCGAGACCTTCACTACCGGCGCCATCGCCAGACCATACGGGGTACCGCGCCCGGTGGTGAATACGTGCAGGTTCATCCCGGCCGCCAGCTGCAAGGTCCCGCAGACAAAATCACTGGCCGGGGTCGCGCAGAAAATCAGGCCTTTGCGCTTGAAGCGTTCGCCAGGGCCCAGCACGCCATTGATCGCGCTGCTGCCGGACTTGACGATCGAGCCCAGCGACTTCTCGACAATGTTCGACAACCCGCCTTTCTTGTTACCCGGCGTGGTGTTGGCACTGCGATCCGCTTCGCCCTTGGCCAGGTATCGGTCGTACCAGTCCATTTCCCGCACCAGTTCCTGCGCCACTTCCTCGGTTTCAGCGCGGGAGGTCAGCAGGTAGATCGCGTCGCGCACCTCGGTGACTTCGGAGAACATCACCGTGGCACCGGCCCGCAGCAACAAGTCCGAGGCGTAGCCCAGGGCCGGATTGGCGGTGATCCCGGAAAACGCATCGCTGCCGCCGCACTGCATGCCCAGAATCAGCTCGGACGCCGGCACGGTTTCGCGACGACGCTGGTCGAGCTTTTTCAAGCGAGTCTCGGCCAGCGCCATGATCTGCTCGATCATCTCGGTGAACCCGTGACTGGAATCCTGCAGGCGGTACAACCACGGGTCGCTCAGGTCTACCGAGCTGTCGCCCTCGTGCATCACCTGCCCGGCCTGCAACTTCTCGCAGCCCAGGCTGATCACCAGCGCCTCGCCACCCAGATTCGGGTTGCGCGCCAGGTTGCGCACGGTGCGGATGGGGATGTACGCGTCTGTTGCGGTAATCGCCACGCCACAGCCATAGCTATGGGTCAGCGCCACCACGTCGTCGACATGCGGATACCTGGGCAGCAACTCGTCCTTGATGCGCTTGACCGCATGATCGAGCACGCCGGTGACGCACTGCACCGTGGTGGTAATGCCGAGGATGTTGCGCGTGCCCACGGTGCCATCGGCGTTGCGATAACCCTCGAAGGTAAAGCCTTCCAGCGGAGCCTGCGCCGCCGGTACTTCGGTGGACAGCGGCAGGCTGTCCAGGGGTGGCGCGGTCGGCATGCGCAGTTGATCCTCATTGACCCAACTGCCGCGGGGAATCGGTTGCAACGCGTAGCCAATGGTCTGGCCGTAGCGAATCACCTGGCCACCCTCGGGAATGTCTTCCAGGGTGACCTTATGGCTCTGCGGCACAAAGTCCAGGGTTACCAGACCGTCCGCAAACGCTGTGCCCGCCGGCACGCCCTGATCGTTAACCACCACGACCACGTTGTCCCGCTCGTTGAGGCGGATGTAGCGCGGCGAGTCGGAATGTTCAATCAACTGCATGACGCCGCTCCTCAGGAATGCGCTTGAGACAATTTATTATGAGTTTCAGTACCGCTCACCGGCGGTTCCTTGAGCACCACGCGCTTGATCGGACCGACGATCACCAGGTAGCTGAACACCGCAACCAGTGCGTTGCAACCGACGAACACCAGGGCCCATTTGAACGAGCCGGTGGAGCTGATGATGTAGCCGATCACGATCGGCGTGGTGATCGAGGCGATGTTACCGAACGTGTTGAACAGGCCACCACTCAGACCGGCAATCTGCTTGGGCGACGTGTCGGACACCACTGCCCAGCCCAGCGCACCGACGCCTTTGCCGAAGAAAGCCAGGGCCATGAAGCCGACGACCATCCATTCAACATCGACATAGTTGCACGCCACAATGCTGCTGGAGACCAGCAGACCGGCAATGATCGGCGCCTTGCGAGCGAAGGTCAGGGAGTGCCCCTTGCGCAACAGGTAATCGGAAATCACCCCGCCGAGTACACCACCGATAAAGCCACAGATGGCCGGCAACGAGGCAATGAAACCTGCCTTGAGGATGGTCATGCCGCGTTCCTGCACCAGGTATACCGGAAACCAGGTGAGGAAGAAGTAGGTGATGCCGTTGATGCAGTACTGGCCCAGGTAGACACCGAGCATCATGCGGTTGGTCAGCAATTGGCGGATGTAGTCCCACTTCGGTCCGTCAGCCTTGGCGCCTTTGCCTTTGTCCTGGTCCATGTCGACCATGCCGCCGTTGTCGGCGATGTGCTTGAATTCGGCTTCGTTGATCATCGGGTGTTGACGCGGGCTGTAGATCACTTTCAGCCAGATGCCCGAGAAGATGATGCCAATTACGCCCATCACGATAAAGACGTGCTGCCAGCCGAAGCTGTAGACGATCCAGCCCATCAGCGGCGCGAACAGCACGGTGGCAAAGTATTGCGCCGAGTTGAAGATCGCCGAAGCGGTGCCGCGTTCCGCCGTCGGGAACCAGGCCGCGACGATGCGCGCGTTGCCGGGGAAAGAAGGTGCTTCAGCCAGGCCCACGAGGAAACGCAGCATGAACAGCGCCACAACCGCCGTGGACATGCCGAACTCGCCGACATAACCCTGCAACACGGTAAACAGCGACCAGGTGAAAATGCTCAGTGCATAGATTTTTTTCGAGCCGAAACGGTCCAGCAGCCAGCCACCGGGAATTTGCCCGGCCACGTAGGCCCAACCGAATGCAGAGAAGATGTAACCGAGGGTGACCGCATCAATGCCGAGGTCTTTTTGCAGGCTGGAGCCCGCGATGGCAATGGTTGCCCGGTCGGCGTAGTTGATGGTGGTCACCAGGAAAAGCATGAGCAATATCAAATAGCGGACGTGGGTCGGCTTGGTCGCTTGCATGTAGATGTACTCCCACTGATTATTTTTATGCGCGGGTGAATCTTTGGTGTTCGCCTGTTCCGCTTACATCGCGTGTTCGGCGAATCCCCGTAGGAGCTGTCGAGTGAAACGAGGCTGCGATCTTTTGATTTTTATAAGATCAAGATCAAAGGATCGCAGCCTTCGGCAGCTCCTACAGGGGTGTTGGTGTTATCGCAATAACACCGGGCATTGCATGCGGTCAGGAGCCGATGTAGCTGGTTTTCACGACCGTGTAGAACTCTTGCGCGTAGCGACCTTGCTCGCGGGAGCCATAGGATGAACCTTTACGCCCGCCGAATGGAACGTGGTAATCCACGCCAGCCGTCGGCAGGTTGACCATCACCATCCCGGCCTGGGAGTGGCGCTTGAAGTGGTTGGCGTACTTCAGCGAAGTGGTGGCGATGCCCGCTGACAGACCGAACTCGGTATCGTTGGCCATGGCCAGCGCGGCGTCGTAATCGGCTACTCGAACAATGTTGGCCACCGGGCCAAAAATCTCTTCGCGGCTGATGCGCATCGCGGCTTCGCTGTCGGCAAACAGGGTTGGCGCGAGGTAGTAGCCTTCGGTATCACAGGTCACCAAGCCGCCGCCGCTGACCAGGCGCGCACCTTCGGACTGGCCGATGTCGATGTACTTCATGTCCTGTTCAAGCTGCGCCTGGGAGACCACCGGACCAATATCGGTGCCGGTTTTCAGCGCATGTCCAACCTTGATCGACTTCATGCGCTCGGCCATGGCCTCAACGAATTTGTCATGAATTCCGGCGGTGACGATGAAGCGGCTCGAAGCGGTGCAACGTTGGCCGGTGGAGTAGAACGCGCTCTGCACCGACAGCTCGACCGCTTGCTTGAGGTCGGCGTCGTCAAGAATGATCTGCGGGTTCTTGCCGCCCATTTCCAGCTGCACTTTGGCCTGGCGCGACACGCAGCTGACTGCGATCTGCCGCCCCACCCCCACCGAACCGGTGAAGCTGATGCCATCGACTTTCGGGCTTTGCACCAGCGCATCGCCAACCACCCGACCGCTGCCCATCACCAAGTTGAACACGCCGGCCGGGAAGCCCGCGCGGGAGATGATTTCGGCCAGGGCCCAGGCGCAACCCGGTACCAGGTCAGCGGGCTTGAGCACCACGCAGTTGCCATAGGCCAGGGCCGGGGCGATTTTCCAGGCAGGGATCGCGATCGGGAAGTTCCACGGGGTGATCAAGCCGACCACGCCCAGGGCTTCGCGGGTCACTTCGACGTGGACACCCGGACGCACCGACGGCAGGTAATCGCCGGACAGACGCAGGGTTTCACCGGCGAAAAACTTGAAGATGTTACCGGCGCGGGTCACTTCGCCAATGGCTTCAGGCAGGGTCTTGCCCTCTTCCCGAGCCAGCAGGGTGCCCAGCTCTTCGCGACGGGCGAGGATTTCAGTGCCCACTTTGTCCAGCGAATCGTGACGGGCCTGAATGCCCGAAGTGGACCAGGCCGCAAATGCAGCGCGAGCGGCGTCGATGGCGGCGTGGACCTGGGCCAGGTCCGCCTTGGCGTACTCGCCGATGGTATCGGTCAGCTCGGAAGGGTTGATGTTGGCGCAGTAATCACTGCCGGCAACCCATTCGCCGTTGATGTAATTGTCGAAACGCTTTGTATCTGCCACGGATCTATCTCCTCACGCAAAAGGCCGCTGATTGCTCAGCGGCCTTGCTCAATCAATTGTTATTGCGCGCCTTGCTTGTCGATCAGCGCAGCCAGAGCTTCGTACTCTTCTGGCAGCAGGTCGGTCAGCGGCGCACGTACAGGACCTGCGTCGTAGCCGGCAATTTTTGCCCCGGCCTTGACGATGCTCACTGCGTAACCGGCTTTGCGATTACGAAGGTCCAGGTACGGCAGGAAGAAGTCGTCGATGATCTTGCCAACGGTGGCGTGATCTTCGCGGGCAATGGCGTGGTAGAAATCCATCGCGGTTTTCGGGATGAAGTTGAACACCGCCGAGGAGTAGACCGGCACGCCCAGTGCCTTATAGGCAGCGGCGTACACTTCGGCGGTCGGCAAACCACCCAGGTAGCTGAAACGATCGCCGAGGCGGCGACGGATCGACACCATCAACTCTATGTCGCCCAGGCCATCCTTGTAGCCGATCAGGTTCGGGCAGCGCTCGGCCAGGCGTTCCAGCAGCGGAGCGGTCAGGCGGCAGACGTTACGGTTGTAAACCACCACGCCGATGTTCACCGATTTGCACACGGCTTCAACATGGGCGGCAACGCCGTCCTGGCTGGCTTCGGTCAGGTAGTGCGGCAGCAGCAGCAAGCCTTTGGCGCCCAGGCGCTCGGCTTCTTGAGCGTATTCGATGGCCTGGCGGGTCGAACCGCCGACACCCGCCAGAATCGGCACGCTGGTTTCGCAGGTGTCGACGGCAGTCTTGATGATTTCCGAGTATTCGCTGGCCGCCAGGGAGAAGAACTCACCGGTGCCGCCTGCGGCGAACAAGGCCGAGGCGCCATACGGGGCCAGCCATTCAAGGCGCTTGATATAGCCAGCGCGATTGAAATCGCCCTGGGCATTAAAATCGGTTACCGGAAAAGACAGCAGGCCGGAAGAGAGGATGGACTTCAGTTCTTGTGGATTCATTATTCGAACACCCTGGGTAGCGACGTATGTTGTTAGAAAACCGTTCAGCTTTCGCCGAGTTGTAGGTCATCGTACAACTTAAAATTTAATCGTCAACTGCATTTCATCGTCAGGATGGGAATAAGTGGGGAAACCTGCAGCAGGATGGGTGCTGGATAGCTACGGCTGAGAGGTAGGTTGTCCGAGGATGTGTACCCTCAGAGCCGACGCGGGATGATCGCTGGCTTCATCGCGGGCAAGCCCGGCTCCCACAGGGAGCGTCGAGGGCCACACAACCGGATTTCACTCATGACTATTGCAGGAATGCGGCTGCTGGCGATCGCAGTGTTCCTGTCGCGTCGATAGTGGATGTTCCGCCGCCATCGCGGGCAAGCCCGGCTCCCGTCAGGTTTAGCCCCGCTGCGCCTCAGCCTCTTCATGGGCATGGCGCAGCCGTTCGCGGCTGTTGGTCAGGTGCAGGCGCATGGCGGCCCGTGCGGCATCGGAATCCTGGCGCGCGATGGCGTCGTAGATTTCTTCGTGCTCACGGCTCAGGCGGCTCATGTAGTGCTGCTGGTCGTCGTGGGCCAGCCGCGCCGAGTTGAGGCGGGTGCGCGGGATGATGCTGGTGCCCAGGTGCGTCATGATGTCGGTGAAGTAGCGGTTGCCGGTCGACAGGGCAATCTGCAGGTGAAACTGGAAGTCCGAGGCTACGGCGTCACTGGCATGGGCCGCGCTTTCGTTCAGGGCATCGAGCGCGGCACGCATCAAGGCCAACTGCTCGGCGCTGCGGCGTTGCGCGGCAAGTCCGGCGGACTCCACTTCCAGGCTGATGCGCAATTCCAGGATGGCCAGTACGTCACGCAGGGTGACCACGGTGGCGGGATCGATGCGAAAGCCGCTCGGGCTTGGGGTATCGAGCACAAAAGTACCGATGCCATGGCGGGCTTCCACCCGCCCGGCAGCCTGCAACCGGGAAATGGCTTCGCGCACCACGGTGCGACTGACGCCATGGGCGTCCATGATCGCCGATTCAGTCGGCAACTTGTCACCGCGTTTGAGATGACCGTCGCGGATCTGCTCGGACAGCACCGTCACCAGTTCCTGAGCGAGGCTACGGCGCTTGCGAGGGAGACGTGGTGTGGCGATCGGGTTTTCCATGGTGAACATCGGTCTCGAAAAATTCGGTTGAAACCGCATCATAGCTCAACGCGGTTGTACGATCACCTCTACCCGTAGGAGCTGCCGAAGGCTGCGATCTTTTGATCTGGCTTGCAGATACCAAAGATCAAAAGATCGCAGCCTGCGGCAGCTCCTACGGGCGTATCGTCAGGCGGTGACTGGTTGCTCCACCAGGTGGCCATTGTCGATACGCACATGCCGCGGATGGAAGCGTTTGAGGCTGCTGCGGTGGCCGACGCTGACAATGCTCAAGCCCGGGATCTCGTCGATCAGCGCCTGATACAGCGAGGCTTCATCCTCTTCATCCATCGCCGACGTTGCCTCGTCCATGTAGAGCCACTGAGGCGCATAAAGCAGCGCGCGGGCAAACGCCAGGCGTTGCTGTTCACCCGGGGACAACATGCGCTGCCAGTGATTGGGTTCGTCCAGGCGGCCCAGCAGGTGCGGCAGGCGGCACACTTCCAGCACGTGGGCGTAGCGCTCTTGAGGGTATGTCTCGGCGACCTGTGGATAACTCAGCGCTTCACGCAAGGTGCCAATTGGCAGGTAGGGTTTTTGCGGCAGGAACAGGTACCGCTCGGCCGGCAGGCGAATGCTGCCATGGCCCCGCGGCCACAAATGCCCCATCGCCCGCAGCAGCGTCGATTTGCCGCTGCCGGAGCGGCCGCTGATCATTACACGATCCCCCTCCTCCACCGTCATGTCGGCGCCGGCCAGCAAGTGGCGACCATCAGCAAGATCCAGCCCCAGGTTGTGTACTTTTAACGCCGAGCCCGAATTCTGCACGTCGATGGCCTGCGGCTTTTGCTCATTCTCGGTCATGGCCTGACGGAAACTGAGCAGACGATCACAGGTGGCGCGCCAGGCCGCGAGGCTCTGGTACGCACTGATAAACCAGCTGAAACTCTCCTGCACGTTGCCGAATGCCGAGCTGATCTGCATCAGCTCCCCCAGCTCGATCTTGCCCGCGAAGTAGCGCGGTGCCGCAACCATGAATGGAAAGATGATGGCTGCCTGGCCATAACCGGCCGTGAAGAACGTCAAGCGCTTGGACACCTTCATGATGTCCCAGAAATTGTGCCAGACCAGGCCGAAGCGACTGCTCAAGCGACGATTTTCATTGGGCTCGCCGTCATACAGCGCAATGCTTTCGGCATTCTCGCGAATGCGCACCATGGAAAATCGCAGGTCGGCTTCGAAGCGTTGCTGGTTGTTGTTCAGGCCGATCAGGCGACGACCGATCAAATGCGTCAGCCAGCTGCCGATCACGGCATACACCAGCACGCACCAGAACATATAGCCGGGAATGGTAAACCCATAGACCTCGATACTGCCCGACACCCCCCACAGGATGATCGAGAACGATACCAGGCTGACAATGTTGCGCAGCAGGCCGATCCCCAGTTCCAGGGTGTTAGAGGTGAAGCTGTTGAGGTCCTCGGAGATGCGCTGGTCGGGGTTATCGGTGTAACCGCCTTGCTCGAGGTGGTAGTAGTTCTTATGGCCCAGCCAGCGGGCGAAGTGTTTTTCGGTCAGCCAGGCCCGCCAGCGGATGGTCAGCATCTGCGTCAGGTACAGCCGATAAACCGCGCCCACAATCGCGACGGCCGCGATCGCGCAGAAATACAGGATCAACCGCCAGAATGCTGCCTCATCCTTCTGTTGCAGGGCGTTGTAAAAATCCTTGTACCAGGTGTTGAACCACACCGAAATGCCTACGCTGACCAGCGATAGAACGATTACGGCGATCAGCAGCGTCCAGGCCTTGGCCTTCTCTTCACTGCGCCAGTAAGGCGTGATCATCGCCCAGACTTTGCGAAAAAACTGCCCGCGCACAGCATCATTGACCGCGGAGTACTCAGCGTTCTGATTCATGGAAAAGGCTCATTGGAAAAAAGAACATCACACGAGCCGATCATAGATGATCGGCTCGTGTTGCAACGCGGTGTGACAACAATTGTTCAGCACCGGTTCAGCGCCGGACAGGGCGCTTCTGCAATTTGCGCTGCAGAGTACGCCGGTGCATGCCCAGGGCGCGGGCAGTGGCGGAGATGTTGCCTTCGTGTTCGGTCAGCACCCGCTGGATGTGTTCCCACTGCAAGCGGTCCACCGACATCGGGTTTTCCGGTACCAGGGTGTCGAGGTCGGCGTGCTCGGACAGCAGTGCGGCGAGGACGTCATCGGCATCGGCCGGTTTGCACAGGTAGTTGCAGGCACCGCGCTTGATCGCCTCGACGGCGGTGGCAATGCTCGAGTAACCGGTGAGGATCACCACGCGCATTTCCGGGTCCAGCTCCAGCAGCTTGGGCAACAGCACCAGGCCGGAGTCACCGTCCATTTTCAGGTCCAGCGCGGCGTAATCCGGCAGGTCCGCCTGGGCGATGGTCAGGCCTTCCTCGGCGGACCCGGCGGTGCTGACGCGAAAGCCGCGACGGGCCATGGCGCGGGCCATCACGCGGGTAAAGGTTGCGTCGTCGTCTACCAGCAGCAAATGCGGGAGTTCTTCGCCTTCGCCTTCGACTTGGATATCGTCACTCATGTTCGTCTCCTCGGGCGACACGGGGCAGGCGCAGCTCGGTGAGCGTGCCGCCTTCCTCATGACTATAGAGTTTCACTGAGCCGCCGGCGCGTGTCACGCTGGCCTTGCTCAAAAACAGGCCCAGGCCGAAACCTTTGCCCTTGGTGGTAAAAAACGGTTTGCCAATCTGCTCGGCGATGGCCAGCGGCACACCGGCACCGTGGTCGCGGATGCTGATGGTCAGGTCCTCGGCATTCCAGTCCAGCGTCACCTGCAACCCTTCCGGGCAGGCGTCGGCGGCGTTGTTCAGCAGGTTCAGCAAGGCCTGGGTCAGGTCCGGCGGTGGCGCCATGCGGGGCACGGCGCCCTGGCCGAGCCGCTGGAAGCGATAACTGGCTTCGGGGCGCATCAGGTGCCAGCGATTCAGGGCCTCGTCGAGCCAGTCGGTGACGTCCTGCATCTCCACGGCCAAGCGACGATTGGCTTCGGCGGCGCGCACCAGTTGCTGCAAGGTTTCCTTGCAGAGTTTCACCTGATCCTGCAGCACCTTCAGATCATCCTGCAACATCGGGTCGGGATGATCCTGCTGCATCTCTTTTAGCAGCACGCTCATGGTGGCCAAAGGCGTGCCCAGTTCGTGGGCGGCGCCGGCGGCCTGGGTCGCAACGGCCAGCAGTTGCTGGTCGCGCAGGCCCTCTTCTCGCCGAATGGCGCGCAACTCTTCCTGGCGACGCAGCTCCTCGGCCATGCGCGCGGCGAAGAAGGTGATCACCGCCGCGGCCAGGGCAAAGCTCAGCCACATTCCGTAAACCTGCAGGTTTTCCCGGGCGATGGGGAACGTCTGCAGGGGATAGAACCGCGCCAGCAGCAAGGTGTACATGGTCAATGCGATGCCGGACAGGATCACCGAATAGCGCCAGGGCAACGTCACGGCGGCGATGGTCAGCGGCACCAGGTAATAGGAAACGAAGGGGTTGGTCGAACCGCCGGAGAAATACAGCAGCGCACTGTGGATAAACAGGTCGCAGGCCAGTTGCACGGCGTATTCGAGTTCAGTGACGGGCCAGGAGGTGCGCAGGCGAATGGCCGTGAACGCGCACAACAGCATCGAGCAGCCGAGGGTAGCTGCCAGCTGAAACCAGGGCAGCGGCAGCAGGTCGAACCAGTAAGCCAGGCCCACGGAACCAGCTTGGGCGGCGAGTACCAAAGTACGAATGAACGTCAGCCGCCAGAGGTTCTGGCGAGTCGCGGAAGTGATTTGAACGGGGGCGAGCATGAGCTCTCCTGATGAGCGCTCCAGGCGGATCGCCAGGAGTATAACCAAGCGCGGGGGCTGGCAGGCAAAAGTGCGGCAAACGGCCACATGGCAGAAACCATGGTGGCGTCTATGAGACCGCTATCGCGAGCAGACTCGCTCGCACATTGAAATGCAATCCCTGTGGCAGCGAGCCTGCTCGCGATTGAGCGCGCAACGGTCACCTTCGATCTGTATAGAAGTTGTAACTGTGCGAACCGGCTCATTAAAGCTAGAGTCTGATGGTTTCACGCAGGCTCGGACCTTAACCCCTGCGCACCGCCCAAGGAGTTTTCATGCACACTTTCCGCCGTAGCGCCGCCCTTCTTGCCCTTAGTGTTGGCACCGTCGCCAGCCTGCCGGCCCTGGCCGCCGACGAGCTGCATTACAACCAGATTTCCCTGCGCGCCGAAGTCAGCCAGGAAGTGGCCCGCGACCTGATGATCGTGACTCTTTATACAGAAGAGCAGAACACCGACCCGGCCAAACTCGCCGCCGACATCAGCACCACCATGAACAAGTCGCTGGCCCAGGCCAAGCAGGTCAAGGACATCACCCTGCGCCAGGGGAGCCGTAACAGCTACCCGATCTACGACACCAAGGGCCAGAAAATCACCGGCTGGCGTGAACGTGCCGAGTTGCGCCTGGAAAGCTCCGATTTCGCCGCCCTGTCGAAGCTGACCGGCGAACTGCTGACCGACCTGAAAATGGCCGGCATGGACTTCGCCATCGCCACGCCAACGCGCAAAGCCAGTGAAGACGCACTGCTCAAGGACGCCGTCAGCGCCTTCAAGGCCCGCGCCCAGCTGGCAACTGACGCCCTGGGCGGCAAAGGCTATAAGATCGTCAACCTGAACCTCAATAGCAACGGTTATCCACAACCGTACATGCGCGGGCCGATGATGATGAAAGCCGCCAGCATGGACGCCGCTCCGGTGACCCCGGAAGTTGAGGCTGGCACCAGCCAGGTCAGCATGACGGCAGATGGGTCGATTGAAGTGTTGATGCCTTAAACCGCATTGATTGCCCTTGTAGGAGCTGCCGCAGGCTGCGATCTTTTGACTTTGCCTTCAAGATCAAAAGATCGCAAAGATCAAAAGATCGCAGCCTTCGGCAGCTCCTACGCGGAATGTGCCGATGACTGCCGCATACATGGAATCTGCCGACTACGCTGCATAAGTGGGATATGCCGGATACGCCGATGGCAAGGGTATAAATAAGTAACACCGCGCGCCAACCGGGGGCGCCAGACGTCCCGGCCGCCCCATGTAGGTGCGCGATATGCACCGAAAAAAACCTGCGCAAACGGTCAAATGCGCGTCAATTTACACATATGCGACATTAAGGTACGTTCGTGCCACTGTTTAATGCTTGTGGCCCCCCTGCATCTTGCATTGGGTATGGCCCCTGCATAAGTATCCGCAGGCACGACTCACGAGGTCGTCCTCTAATTCCAAAAATGACAACAAATCATGAGGCCACCATGCTCAAACACGCGGTCATTCCGTTTTTAGTCGGCGCCAGCTTGTTAGCTGCCGCACCTTTCGCCCAAGCGGCGACTAACCTGGTGTTTTGCTCCGAAGGGAGCCCGGCCGGTTTTGATCCTGGTCAGTACACCACCGGAACCGACTTCGACGCCTCTGCAGAAACCATTTTCAACCGCCTGACCCAGTTCGAGCGCGGCGGCACCGCCGTGATTCCTGGTCTGGCGACCAGCTGGGACATCGCTGACGATGGCCTGACGTACACCTTTCACCTGCGTGAAGGCGTGAAGTTCCACACCACCCCGTACTTCAAGCCGACTCGTGAGTTCAACGCCGACGACGTGCTGTTCACTTTTAATCGCATGATTAACAAGGACGACCCGTTCCGCAAAGCGTACCCGACCGAATTCCCGTACTTCACCGACATGGGGATGGATACCAACATCACCAAGATCGATAAAGTCGACGATCACACCGTCAAATTCACCTTGAAAGAAGTCGACGCTGCGTTCATCCAGAACATGGCCATGAGCTTCGCCTCGCTGCAATCCGCCGAGTACGCTGCCCAGCTGCTCAAGGACGGCAAGCCTGCCGACATCAACCAGAAACCGATCGGCACCGGCCCGTTCGTGTTCAAGAGCTACCAGAAAGACTCCAACATCCGCTACACCGGGAACAAGGACTACTGGAAGCCTGAAGACGTCAAGATCGACAACCTGATCTTCGCCATCACCACAGACCCGTCGGTACGTATCCAGAAGCTGAAGAAGAACGAGTGCCAGGTCACTCTGTTCCCGCGTCCGGCTGACCTCAAGGCGCTGAAGGAAGACAAGGCGCTGAAGATGCCTGACCAGGCTGGTTTCAACCTGGGCTACATCGCTTACAACGTGATGGACAAGGTCAAAGGCAGCAACGAGGCCAACCCGCTGGCTGACCTGCGCGTGCGCCAGGCGCTGGACATGGCGGTCAACAAACCGCAGATCATCGACTCGGTTTACCAGGGCGCGGGCCAACTGGCCGTCAACGCCATGCCGCCGACCCAATGGTCCTACGACACCACCATCAAAGACGCCAAGTACGACCCTGAGAAAGCCAAGGAGCTGCTCAAGGAAGCCGGCGTCAAGGAAGGTACCGAAATCGTCTTGTGGGCCATGCCGGTACAGCGTCCGTATAACCCGAACGCCAAGCTGATGGCCGAAATGCTCCAGTCCGACTGGAAGAAAATCGGTCTGAACGTGAAGATCACCAGCTACGAGTGGGGCGAGTACATCAAGCGCTCCAAAGGTGGCGAGAACCAGGCAATGATCATTGGCTGGAGCGGTGACAATGGTGATCCGGACAACTGGCTCAACGTGTTGTTTGGTTGCGACTCGCTGAGTGGCAACAACTTCTCGAAATGGTGCGACAAGAAATTCGACGGCCTCGTGAAGGAAGCCAAGCGCACCACCGACCAAGGCAAGCGCACCGAACTGTACAAACAGGCACAACACGTCCTCAAGGACGCTGTTCCAATGACACCTATCGCTCACTCGACGGTGTATCAACCCATGCGCGCCAACGTGCAGGACTTCAAGATCAGCCCATTTGGCTTGAATTCCTTCTACGGCGTCAGCGTCAGCAAATAAGGTTCAACAACGGCGACGTCAATGACGTCGCCGTTGTTGTATCCACCGAGAGCGTAGGAAAGAGCCTACATCCAGGTCCGACGCCGACTCCAGCGCCGGCGCAGGACGCGTCTACTTTTCCTACGAATGTTTAGGACTCTACGCATTTACTGCCGGCCCGATGGCTCATACCGTCGGAGTCGACCAGCTCATGCGTGGGCTCTCGGTTTTGCTTCACGTAAATGGATTGCGCTCGACAAGATCCCCAAGTCCCCAGTCGGAACGACGGCTTGTCGAAAATACTCAGAGAACAGAGGGAGCGTCATGCGCCATACCTTGGTTTTATCCGCATTGCTGGGCACCGGCCTGTTGGCCGCTACGTCCATTAGCCAGGCTGCCAGTGACAGCCTGGTGTTCTGCTCCGAAGGCAGCCCCGCTGGCTTCGATACCGCGCAGTACACCACCGCGACCGACAACGACGCCGCCGAACCGCTGTACAACCGCCTGGCAGAGTTCGAAAAAGGCGCGACCAATGTCGTGCCGGGCCTGGCCACCCGCTGGGATATTTCCGAGGACGGCCTGAAATACACCTTCCACCTGCGCGAAGGCGTGAAATTTCATACCACCAAGTACTTCACCCCGAGCCGCGATTTCAACGCCGATGACGTGCTGTTCACGTTCAACCGCATGCTCGATCCGCAACAGCCATTCCGTCAGGCTTATCCAACTGAATTCCCGTATTTCAACGGGATGAGCCTGAACAAGAACATTGCCAAGGTCGAAAAGACCGGGCCTTTGACCGTGGTCATGACGCTTAACAGCGTCGACGCCGCGTTCATCCAGAACATCGCCATGAGCTTCGCTGCCATCCTGTCCGCCGAATACGCCGACCAGCTGCTGGCATCGGGCAAACCAAGCGACATCAATCAGAAGCCGATCGGTACCGGCCCGTTCGTATTCAAGAGTTACCAGAAAGATTCCAACATTCGCTACACCGGCAACAAGCAGTACTGGGACCCGAGCCGGGTCAAACTCGACAACCTGATTTTCGCCATCAACACCGACGCCTCGGTGCGGGTCCAGAAGCTCAAGGCCAACGAATGCCAGATCACCCTGCACCCGCGCCCTGCCGACGTCACCGCGCTGAAAAACGACCCGAAACTCAAGCTCATCGAGAAGCCCGGTTTTAACCTCGGCTACATCGCCTACAACGTTCGACACAAGCCGTTCGACCAGCTTGAAGTGCGCCAGGCGCTGGACATGGCAGTGAACAAGCAGGGCATCCTCAACGCCGTGTACCAGGGCGCCGGGCAACTGGCGGTCAACGCCATGCCGCCGACCCAATGGTCCTACGACGAGACTATCAAGGACGCCGCCTTCAACCCGGAGAAAGCCCGCGAGTTGCTCAAGGCCGCTGGCGTCAAGGAAGGCACCGAAATCACCCTGTGGGCGATGCCCGTGCAGCGCCCTTACAACCCCAATGCCAAGTTGATGGCCGAGATGCTCCAGGCCGACTGGGCAAAAATCGGCCTCAAGGTGAAGATCGTCAGCTACGAATGGGGCGAGTACATCAAGCGCACCAAGAATGGCGAGCACGACATCAGCCTGATCGGCTGGACCGGTGACAACGGGGACCCGGACAACTGGCTCGGTACGCTTTACAGCTGCGATGCCATTGGCGGCAACAACTACTCCATGTGGTGTGATCCGGCTTACGACAAGCTGATCAAGCAGGCCAAGATCGTCACCGATCGCGACCAGCGCACCGTGCTCTACAAGCAGGCGCAGCAATTGCTCAAGCAGCAAGTGCCGATCACGCCAGTCGCCCACTCGACGGTCAACCAGCCGTTGAGCGCCAAAATCGAAGGGTTCAAGGTCAGCCCTTTCGGTCGCAACGTGTTCTCGGGTGTCAGCATAGAAAAATAATCGATTAGCCGAAAAACGCTGGGGGCGCATTCCGCCCCCAAGCAAGCGTATTGCCTTTATTCGTCGATCTGGCGTAATGCAAACGTTTGCCTAGCGAGAAAAGTTCCAAACCAAATAGCCGGACCACAAAAAAAGGCCGGTATAAAAAAAGAGAAACCAAGGAGCTTTACCCATGAAACTGAGCAGCACCGCGTTACTGGCCCTGGCCATCAGTAGCATCACCGCCACGGCTTACGCCGAGACTCAGAGCCAGGAATTCACTCCGGTAACGGTCAACACCAAAAGCGCTCAAGCTGACGCCACTGGCTTCGTCGAAGGCCAATCCATCAGTGGCACTACACGTAACTGGTACGCCAACGAACAACTGAAACGTGGCGGCACGTTCAACTACAAAAAAAATGGCGTTTCGACCCCGACTGATCGTCGTATCAACTGGGTCCAAGGCACCATCATCAAGTACAACTCCGGCTTCACCGAAGGCACCGTCGGCTTCAGCACCGAAGTCGCCGCCTACAACGCCATTGCGCTGGAGCGCGACCGCGAGAACCTGGCATCCAACAACGGTGGCGCACCGGGTACTCGTCCAGGCGCGGGCAACAACCGCACCCTGACCCGCGAAGGCGGCGACGCTGAAGGCCAATGGAGCAAACTGGGCCTGGCCAACGTCAAGGCGCGCGTTTCCAACACCACCCTGACCGCCGGCCGCATGAACTTCAGCAGCCCGCAGGTCGACGTCATCGGTAACCGTGCCCTGCCTTCGAGCTTCGAAGGGATCGCGATCCACAGCGAAGAACTGAACAACCTGTCCTTCGACCTGGCCACCTTCGATCGCAACTCTCCGCGTACCGAAGAAAGCCTGAGCAAGTTCCGCTCCGAATACGGCGACTCCAGTGCCGAAGCCGATCACGTCAACACCGCCGGCATCACCTACACACCATTCGCCAGCCTGACCACCAGCCTCTGGGGCACCCAGGCCGAAGACCTGTGGAACCAGTACTACTTTGGCGCCAGCCATGTGCTGGGCGACAGCTCGGTACTGAGCCTGACCACTGGCCTGAACTACTACAAGACTGTCGACGAAGGTAAAAAACTGCTGGGCGAAATCGACAACGACACCTACTCCCTGTCGCTCGGCCTGACCCACCAGGCCCACAGCCTGACCTTCTCCTACCAGGAAGTGAACGGTAACGAGTACTTCGATTACCTGCACGAAACCAACGGCATCTACCTGGCCAACTCCCTGCTGTCGGACTTCAACGGCCCGAACGAGAAATCCTTCCAGATCGCCTATGGCCTGAACATGGCCGAATACGGCGTGCCAGGCCTGAAGTTCAACATCTACCAGGCTCGCGGCTGGGGCATCGACGGCACTCACTACAAGGGTGGCGGCTACGACGGCGTGCAGTCCATGGACGGCGAACACCATTACGAATATGGCATCGGTGCTGCTTACGCAGTACAGAGCGGCCCGCTCAAGGCCACCGCTATTCGCGCGACCTACACCGCGCACCGTGCCAGCGAAAACCAGGCTGATGGCAGCATCAACGAGTTCCGTCTCGTGACCACCATCCCGTTCAACATTCTGTAATGCACCTGCCCTGCGGCTGATTCAACGATGAATCGGCCGTTGGGCTTTTGTCTTTCAACCGATTGCAGAGGGTTCTTGATGAAAATGCTTCCCCTACGTGCGGCCATTGCGGCCGCGTTGCTGAGTTTGGCGGTCGGCGTTTCGGCCAAACCGCTGGTGGTTTGCACCGAAGCCAGCCCGGAAGGCTTCGACATGGTTCAGTACACCACTGCAGTCACAGCCGATGCAGTGGCCGAGACCATCTTCAACCGTCTGGCCGACTTCAAGCCCGGCACCACCGACGTGATCCCGGCGCTGGCCGATTCCTGGGACATCAGTGAAGACGGTCTGACGTATACGTTCCATCTGCGCCAAGACGTCAAGTTTCATACCACCGACTATTTCAAGCCGACCCGCAACATGAACGCCGACGATGTGGTCTGGAGTTTCCAGCGTCAGCTGGACCCGAATCACCCGTGGCACAAACTGTCGAGCGTGGGCTTCCCGTACTTCGAAAGCATGGGCTTCAAAGAACTGCTGAAAAGCGTCAAGAAAGTTGACGACAACACGGTCGAGTTCACCTTGACCCGCCGCGAAGCGCCGTTCCTGGCCGACATCGCCATGGCGTTCTCGTCGATCTACTCCGCTGAATACGCCGACCAGTTGCTCAAGGCCGGCAAGACCGGTGACCTGAACAACAAACCGGTCGGCACCGGGCCGTTCATTTTCCAGCGCTATAACAAAGATGCACAGGTCCGTTTCAAGGCCAACCCGGAGTACTTCCGCGGCAAGCCACCGGCCGAAGCGCTGATCCTGGCAATCGCCACCGACAACAACGTGCGCCTGCAAAAGCTCAAGGCCAACGAATGCCAGGTAGCGTTGTATCCAAAACCCGATGACATCCCAAGCATCAAGAAAGACGACAAGCTGAAAGTCGATGAAATGAATGCGATGACCGTCGCCTACATCGCCATCAACACCACGCACAAATACTTGAGTGATGTGCGCGTGCGTAAAGCCATCGACATCGCCTTCGACAAGGAAGCGGCGGTCAATGCCCTGTTTGGCAAAGGTAACGCGACGGTCGCGGTCAATCCGTACCCGGACACCCTGCTGGGCTACAACCACAGTCTGAAGAACCCGCCGCGTGATCTCGACAAGGCCCGCGCCCTGTTGAAGGAAGCCGGTGTACCGGAAGGCACCGTGTTTACCCTGTTCACCCGTAACGGCGGCGGAGCGACCAACCCGAACCCGATGCTCGGCGCGCAAATGATGCAGGCCGATCTCGCCAAAGTCGGCATCAAAATCGACATACGGGTGATGGAATGGGGCGAAATGCTCAAACGCGCGAAGAACGGCGAGCACGACATGGTGTCTGCAGGTTGGGCGGGCGATAACGGTGACCCGGATAACTTCCTAACGCCTATGCTCAGTTGCGAAGCGGCGAAGAACGGCGAAAACTACGCGCGCTGGTGCAATGAAAAATTCCAGACCCTACTTGATGAGGCCCGCTCCAAGGTCGATCCGGCTGAACGCGCAGCGCTCTACGAGCAGGCACAGCTCATTTTTAATCAGGATCAACCTTGGATCAGCATCGCACACACTAGAATGTTTACCGCAATGCGCAAGAACGTAGAGGGCTATCACATCAGCCCTCTCACCACTAATAACTTCGCCACTACCCAGGTGAAGTAGATAAGAAAACTCCCGGTGTCCCTGACTCCAGGGACACCAGGCACGCCTAACCGGCTGATGAGGTACACCACAAGATGTTTAGTTTTATTGCCCGCCGATTGGGGTTATTGATCCCCACGTTCTTCGGCATCACCTTGCTGACTTTCGCGTTGATTCGCATGATCCCTGGCGACCCCGTGGAAGTCATGATGGGCGAACGCAGAGTCGACCCGGAAATGCATGCTCAGGCAATGGAACGCCTAGGTCTGAACAAACCCCTGTATGCCCAATACCTGGATTACATTGGCAAACTGGCTCAAGGCGATCTCGGCGAGTCGTTGCGCACCCGGGAAAGCGTCTGGACTGAATTCACTTCACTCTTCCCCGCGACCCTGGAACTGTCCATGGCCGCCCTGCTGTTCGCCGGCATCCTGGGCCTGCTGGCCGGGGTGATCGCGGCACTCAAGCGAGGATCCCTGTTCGACCATGGGGTGATGGGCATCTCCCTGGCGGGATATTCGATGCCGATCTTCTGGTGGGGCCTGATCCTGATCATGTTCTTCTCGGTGTCCCTGGGCTGGACCCCGGTGTCCGGACGGATCGACCTGCTCTACGACATTGAGCCGCGTACCGGCTTCATGCTGATCGACACGCTGCTGGCCGATGACGTCGGTGCGTTCCTCGATGCGCTGCACCACCTGATCCTGCCTGCCATCGTGCTCGGCACCATCCCGCTGGCGGTCATTGCGCGGATGACCCGTTCCTCGATGCTCGAAGTGCTGCGCGAAGACTACATCCGCACCGCCCGCGCCAAAGGCCTGTCGCCATCGCGCGTGGTATTCGTGCACGGTCTGCGCAACGCACTGATTCCGGTATTGACGGTAGTCGGCCTGCAAGTCGGCACTTTGCTGGCCGGTGCGGTACTGACCGAAACCATCTTCTCCTGGCCCGGCATCGGCAAGTGGCTGATCGAAGCCATTGGCGCGCGGGACTATCCCGTGGTGCAGAACGGCATCCTGTTAATCGCCTGCCTGGTGATTGTGGTCAACTTCGTAGTGGATATCCTCTACGGCTTTGCCAACCCACGCATCCGTCATCAGCGCTGAGATCATGACCATGACCACTCCAGCTTCAACTCCAGCGGTAGCAGTCGATCAAAGCCTGCTGTACCCGTCCCCGTACAAAGAATTCTGGCAAGCCTTCTCCAAGAACAAAGGCGCCGTCGCCGGCCTGATGTTCATGTTGCTGGTGATTTTCTGCGCACTGTTCGCCCCATGGGTGGCACCGCACAACCCGAGCGAGCAGTACCGCGACTTCCTGCTGACCCCGCCAGCCTGGCTGGAAGGTGGGCAGATGCAGTTCCTGCTCGGCACCGATGAATTGGGCCGAGACCTGCTGTCACGGCTGATCCAGGGCTCGCGCCTGTCGCTGCTGATCGGCTTGTCGTCGGTAGTGATGTCGCTGATTCCAGGTATTCTCCTGGGGCTGTTCGCCGGGTTTTTCCCGCGCTTGCTTGGCCCGTCCATCATGCGTCTGATGGACATCATGCTGGCACTGCCGTCGCTGCTGCTGGCCGTGGCGATTGTCGCCATCCTCGGCCCTGGCCTGATCAACACCGTGATCGCCATCGCTGTGGTGTCCCTGCCATCCTACGTGCGTCTGACCCGCGCTGCGGTGATGGGCGAACTGAACCGCGACTACGTGACCGCAGCGCGCCTGGCGGGTGCCGGTCTGCCACGCCTGATGTTCATCACCGTGCTGCCCAACTGCATGGCACCGCTGATCGTTCAGGCGACCTTGAGCTTCTCCTCGGCGATTCTCGATGCCGCGGCACTGGGCTTCCTTGGCCTTGGCGTCCAACCGCCAACCCCTGAGTGGGGCACGATGCTGGCTTCGGCTCGCGACTACATCGAACGCGCCTGGTGGGTGGTAAGTCTGCCTGGTCTGACCATTTTGCTCAGCGTGCTGGCAATCAACTTGATGGGCGACGGCCTGCGCGATGCGCTGGACCCGAAACTCAAGAACGCCGCCTGAGGAGATTCAAATGTCACTGTTAGAAATCAAGAATCTCAACGTTCGCTTTGGCGACAAGAATGCCGTGCCAGTGGTCGACGGCCTCGACCTCAAGGTCGACAAGGGCGAAGTCCTGGCCATCGTTGGCGAGTCGGGTTCCGGCAAGTCCGTGACCATGATGGCGTTGATGGGGCTGATCGAGCACCCAGGTATCGTGACCGCCGACGCGCTGAATTTCGACGGCAAGAACATGCTCAAGCTCAGCAATCGTCAACGTCGGCAAATCGTCGGCAAAGACCTGTCCATGGTCTTCCAGGACCCGATGACCGCGCTGAACCCGAGCTACACCGTCGGTTTCCAGATCGAAGAAGTGCTGCGCCTGCACCTGAAAATGTCCGGCAAGCAGGCGCGCAAACGCGCCATCGAACTGCTGGAAAAAGTTGAAATCCCGGGCGCCGCCAGTCGTATGGATGCCTACCCGCACCAGTTGTCCGGCGGTATGAGCCAGCGTGTCGCGATCGCCATGGCGATTGCCGGCGAGCCGAAATTGCTGATCGCCGACGAACCGACCACAGCCCTCGACGTGACGATTCAGGCGCAGATCATGGAGCTGCTGCTGGCCCTGCAGAAAGAGCAGAACATGGGCCTGGTGCTGATCACCCACGACCTCGCCGTCGTTGCCGAGACCGCCCAGCGCGTGTGCGTGATGTACGCTGGCCAGGCGGTTGAAGTCGGGCAGGTGCCGCAATTGTTCGACATCCCGGCGCACCCGTACAGCGAAGCGCTGCTCAAGGCCATTCCGGAACACAGCCTCGGCGCCTCGCGCCTGTCCACGCTGCCGGGCATCGTTCCCGGTCGTTACGACCGTCCGCAGGGTTGCCTGCTGTCGCCGCGCTGCCCCTATGTGCAAGAAAATTGCCGCACCCAGCGTCCGGCCCTCGACTCGAAAAGCAACAGCCTCGCCCGCTGCTTCTACCCGCTGAATCAGGAGGTGGCGTAATGGCCGTCGTACTTACCGCCCGCGACCTGACCCGTCACTACGAAGTGTCCCGTGGCCTGTTCAAGGGCCACGCGACCGTACGCGCCCTGAACGGCGTGTCGTTCGAACTGGAGGCCGGCAAGACCCTCGCCGTTGTTGGCGAATCGGGCTGCGGCAAATCCACCCTGGCCCGCGCCCTGACCCTGATCGAAGAGCCGTCATCCGGCTCTTTGAAAATCGCCGGCCAGGAAGTCGCTGGCGCCGACAAGGCCCAGCGCAAGCAGCTGCGTAAAGATGTGCAGATGGTGTTCCAGAGCCCGTATGCGTCGTTGAACCCGCGGCAGAAAGTCGGCGACCAGCTGGGCGAACCGTTGCTGATCAACACCAACCTGAGCGCCGCCGAACGTCGCGAGAAAGTCCAGGCGATGATGAAGCAGGTCGGCTTGCGCCCTGAGCATTACCAGCGCTACCCGCACATGTTCTCCGGCGGCCAGCGCCAACGGATCGCCCTCGCCCGCGCGATGATGTTGCAGCCAAAAGTGCTGGTGGCGGATGAGCCGACCTCGGCACTGGACGTGTCGATCCAGGCCCAGGTGCTGAACCTGTTCATGGACCTGCAGCAGGAGTTCAACACCGCCTACGTGTTCATCTCCCACAACCTGGCGGTGGTGCAACACGTCGCCGATGACGTGATGGTGATGTACCTCGGCCGCCCGGTGGAGATCGGCCCGAAGAACGACATCTACGAACGCCCGTTGCACCCCTACACCCAGGCGCTGCTGTCGGCCACCCCGACCATCCACCCGGACCCGAACAAGCCGAAAATCAAGATCGTCGGCGAACTGCCCAACCCGCTGAATCCGCCACCGGGCTGCGCTTTCCACAAGCGCTGCCCGTATGCGACCGAGCGCTGCAGTACCGAAGAGCCGGCGTTGCGTCTGCTCGACAACCGCCAGGTGGCTTGCCACTACGCCGAGCAGTTTCTCGACGGCGTGGCGTGACGGCGGACTAAAAAACCTGTGGGAGCGAGCTTGCCCGCGATGGCGTCCCGCCAGGCGACTTTAATGTCACTGCGGCATCGCCATCGCTGGCAAGCCCGCTCCCACAGGGTCAGGTGTTGGTTATCCAAAAACCTCTTCTACCTCGACTGCGTAACGGTCGGCGTGAAGGGGTTTTCTTTTGCCCGAAAATTACCTCTTACGTCTGGCTATCGCCTTCATCCGGGTCATCGGAATCCGGCTCTTCGGTAGTGGAATCATCGTCGTCCGCGCTACCGCCCTGCCCCTGGTCACCGGGCTCGGATTCGGACTTGGCGATCATCAGGCCTGAGTGCCCTACCTGCCCGCTCGATGCCTGTTCACCGTGATCGGGGCATTCGGCCCGCGCTGCGGACATGCCAACGGACATAATCACCAAAACCTTTAGCAACAGCAAAATGCGTTGAAAAATGCTCATAGCCGAATTCATCCTTTCTGAGATGCAGCATGGGTGCCTGCCGGCGCGTAACCCGGCTACCGTGGCGCTGACTGAAATCTAGTTCCAATCGGCCGGGTTCTCCAGATAGGACGCCAGCGAAAAGAAGTAATTGCCGCTAATCGACAGATTGGTTTGGAATAATTGTTAGGCCAAAAGATCAAAAGATCGCAGCCTTCGGCAGCTCCTTGTATCTCGACTATCGCTCCATCAGGAGCGATAGTTCTCGACTGATCATCGAGGGAGGGATCTGGAAGCCGTGCAGCTCCTTAGGCTTTTTGCCTGTGACGTAGATTGTGCTCCAA